>NZ_JAMPJZ010000013.1:0-99066 GCF_039961835.1 Trichocoleus sp. ST-U1 | reverse complement strand
AACAAGTCTTTGAGCCGCTCCCATTGGTCATCGCGCAGGGCATACCGTCGTGTCATTGCTCAGCCTTTTCTTCTCTCTCTTGCTCTAGCTTATCTAATTGATGACACGCCCTAGCAAATCGGCTGATTCGCAAAAGTTTCGGTTAAGCTTTTTTGCAGTTTAGGCGGTTTGATTGCCATGATGTTCGCAAATCATCCAAGCTGAGGCAGGGCTGCTAGGAGGCTGTTACCTCATTTTGGATTTTGGATGGTGGAGACGAGATTAATCGCGTTTCTACGAAGGGGACGTTGTCAGAAGTTTAAACCAGGCACCAAGGAGCGCAAAAAAGGATTACAGACCTAATAGTAGTCTCTAGAAGTGTGACTGGGATGAAGGAATTAGCGCTTCAAATCAAAACTTTGGCATCTATTTAGCCAAGAGGCTCTACGAGAATGGGTCGAACGGCTAATTTTTTGAATAATCTTAAGCGCATTCTGTCATCAGCCTTTATGCTGATCCTTTAGGCTGATAATAAAGTAGACTGAGGGCGATCGCTGGTTTTTAGTCCATCAATCTCACAAATACTGGCTGAGAAATTCTTGACGCTGCCAGTATTTGTGAAGCTGATATAAAAAAGAGATATGCTGCACAAGCCGCCTCTGCCCTTTTCACAAAAACCTCAACTTAATATCAAAGCGGGATGAATTCAGTTTGCAGACCTAGGCTGATATGGCCCCTGAAAGGCGCTCTTCTAGAGTAACGATGAAAAAAATTTTGCTCGTTGATGATGATAGAACCCTGCGAACTGTCTTGACACGCTACCTGCAAAACCAGGGGTATCTGGTTCAGGATGTAAGTTCTGGTATGGAGGCACTAAGCGCTTTTGAACAAGCTCCACCGGATTTGGTGGTCAGCGATGTGATGATGCCGGAGATGGACGGTTTGGAATTCTGCCGACGCCTGCGAGCAACTCCTATCGGGCAATTGGTACCGTTTATCTTTTTGTCAGGTAAAGGAGAGCTAGAAGACCGAATTCAAGGTCATACGATTGGGGCAGATGATTATCTGACTAAACCCTTCGATCCCAGGGAATTAGTCGCAAAAATTGAAGCTCAGCTAGAGCGATCGCGCCGCATCCATGCGGAAATGGTACGGTTGATGCAGCAGATGGCAACCAGTTCCACCGCAGCGACAGCAACTCTGGGAGCGTTGGGTTCTGCCACCTGCGAGCCACTTCCGTTAACACCCGCAGAGCAAAGAGTTTTTTGGGAGGTGATTCAGGGATTTACCAATAAACAAATTAGCGATCGCTTGTTTATCAGTCCGCGCACCGTTCAGACCCATCTTAGTAACATCCTCAGTAAGCTGGAACTAGAGAATCGCTCTCAACTAGTTCGATTTGCTTTTGAACACGGATACCGACCTCCCACCCATGAAGAGCCGTGAGAGATGAGGCAGTCATTGGTAGCAGTCATTGGTAATTGGTATCAATTTTTAAGTTGTAGAGACAAGGGTTGATCGCCTCTGAATTTTAAATTAAAAATTTTCTGATAACTCAAAACTCAAAACTTATCGCTCAAAACTCTCATTACCCATGATTTCAGGCGTTTATACACTAAATGAATTAAGTCAAGCGATCGCGGCAGATCCTAGCCGATGGCGACCGCTAGTATTTACTAACGGGTGCTTTGATTTACTCCATACAGGTCATGTTCGATATTTACAAGTAGCAAAGTCCTTGGGGCGATCGCTCGTCGTGGGGTTAAATAGTGATCAGTCCGTCCGTGCAATCAAGCCCCATCAGCAGGGATTGCCTCCCCGACCTATCGTGCCTGAGCAGCAGCGGGCTGAAGTTCTCGCCGCCCTTAAGCCCGTGGATGGAGTGGTAATCTTCGACTCATTGACAGCCACTGGCTTAATTGAAACACTCAAGCCCGATATCTATGTCAAAGGAGGCGACTACAGCTTGGAAACCCTGCCTGAAACACCTGCCGTTCAGGCATACGGAGGTCAGATTGAATTGGTCAAAGTGGAAATTCCCACCTCGACCACAGCGATGATTGACCGCATCCTGCACTCGAATGATTAGCGCATTTGTCAAAAGTCATTAGTCATTGGTCATTAGTCATTGGCTACGGACTAAAGACTAGAGACTAATGACTAATGACTAATAACTAACAGCAACCTGAAATGACTTGCTTCATGACAGACCAAACGACTGCCGACCTACCATACACCACCCAAGACCTCACCGACCTACGCTGCAAGTTTGAGTCGGGTTCTGAAAAAACGCAACTACAACTCCTCCCAGAACTTCTAAAAGCGGGTAATGCCGGTTTGGAGGTACTGATGGAATTTTTACGTAACAATCAGTCAACTCCTACCAATTTAGTTACAGCTAAAGCCTACCAGACCCTCTACAACGCCAATTTGCCAGCTGCAACTGAATTTCTTCAAACCCATTTCCCTTCCGGCATTATCCCCTTACACTCAGAACGCGGCATCGACTACAGTTCCCTGCAACACCTGCTCTTGCAACAAGACTTTCTTGCCGCTGACCGCCTAACCTTGCAAAAGCTGTGTGAATTGGCAGGTGCTCAGGCTGTACAGAGAAAATGGTTGTACTTTACAGAGGTAGAAAACTTCCCCATTCCTGATTTACAAACCATCAATAGCCTGTGGTTCCTACACTCGGAGGGCAAATTCGGTTTTTCCGTGCAACGGGAAATCTGGCTGAGTCTCGGCAAAGACTTCTTAAAGTTCTGGCCCAAAATTGGCTGGAAGAGCGGCAACAACTGGACTCGATATCCCAACGAGTTTACCTGGGATCTCAGTGCCCCTAGGGGTCATCTGCCTCTGTCAAATCAGCTGCGGGGTGTACGGGTGATTGCCGCCTTGTTATCTCATCCCGCCTGGTCAAGTTGAAAACTTCAAGGCTCAGGACTCAGGACTCAGCAAACAAGAGTGATGAGTGAATGAAGCAAGAAAGCCTCTTGCCAGCAGAAATGATTCTACTTTTCACTCTTGTTTTTCATCCTGGCTCCTCAATCGAATCACCGTCACTGAAGACTTGTCGGCTGGGTTGAGCCGAGTGCTAAACTCAACGCCTCCCTTGATTTTTGTTGCTTTCTCCTCCCTTGAAGGCTAAAGCCTTACGGCATGAACGCGCCTGCGCGACCTCAAACACCACGTCGCCAGGGCGGGAGAACCCCCGCTATTCTTGTCGTTCAACCTACGATAGAAGTCAATTTTGTTTAAACTCAGTGTCATTTACCCTTAGTCCTTTTTAACCGAAAAGCAAAACTCTCTGCTCAACGTGTTTGTTAGAGGCCTTCTTCGGGAACGCTAAGTGTAGCGGGATATTAAATTAAGTCATACAAGCAAAGCGTATGGGAGTAGGGATGGTAATGGCAGCCCCAGAAAGCAGACTTTTTTGTCGTTTGGATGGTTTGACACCGGCAGTACGAGAACAACAAAGGTTCGCTGCTTTGGGAGAATTGGGTCTACTTGAAGCAGAGATGGTTCCAGTGTTCGAGGAAGCTACTCAAACAGCAGCCCGATTTTTGGAAGCGCCGATTTGCATTTTAAGTTTAATGGCTCAAGACAAGCAGCGGATCAAAGCAGCTGTGGGTTTATCACGATTAGGGTTGATGAACGATCTCGCCACGTCCCGGCAGCTCCCACGCCATCAATCTTTGTGTACTTATGTGGTCGATAGTCATCAAGTTTTGATTGCTGGCGATACGCTAACAAATCGAGCGTTTGCTGAAACTGCTCTTGTGCAGCACTACGGCATCCGTGCCTATCTAGGGACACCGCTGCTATCATCTAGTGGAATCTGCCTGGGCACCCTGGCAGTGATGGACTTAGTGCCTCGTAACTTTACTAGCAAAGATATTGACTTTTTGGAACTTATGGCTCGCTGGAGTCTGAGTGAATTTGAGAGAAACCGTCTATTTTTAGAAACGCGACAATTGGGGTCTTTAGAGCGTACCAACTCCAGCTATTGGTTTGCCAAGCCGTCGCCTAACGGGCAACCAGAAACGGGTAAAGACCTGGGATACAATGCCGCCTCGAACAACAGCAGTATGGGCAGCAATGCGGGTGAAGTGTTGTCCCTGACCCGTTCAACCCCTAGCCCCTCTGCAACTAGCTCCGTTAAAGTCAAACTGCTATCCCAGCTGTCACAGGAACTGCGGACTCCGTTGACTTCAATTATGGGGATGGCAAGTGTTTTGGGACGCGAAGTTTATGGGCCATTAACGACCAAGCAGAAGGAATACCTGGAGATTATCCACAACAGCGGTCAGCACTTAGTGTCGCTAGTTGATGAAATTTTGTCTCTGGGAGGGTTGGATGAGGTTAGCCAAAAACTCGATTTCACCTCTGTGGACATCGAAATGCTGTGTCAACAGGCGATTAATAACCTGCAACAGATTGCGTCTGGGCGGCAGCAACAGATTCGTCTATCTGTAGAGCCTGGAAAGCGCATCTGGTTGCTTGACAAGGATAAAGTGCGGCAAATTCTTTACTACCTGATTTTTAATCTAATTAACTCAGGGAGTGCAGGAGGTGTGGTTCGCATTCATGTCTCTCGCAAAATCGAAAAGCTGAACATTGCGGTGTGGGTTTCTCATCCCTGGCTAGGAGATGGTCTACCGCAGATTGAGTTTTATGCCCAGTCCGATATGTCGCCAAATCATCACTTAGAACCAGCTCTCTCAGAAGCCAGTGTTGCTTACATTCAAGAGCCGTACTCCGTGCCGTCCCTCACATCAATGAATCAATTGTTGCTGAATGACTCTCGTGCCGCTGATTCTGCCGTCTCAGAAGGGCTGTCCCATTTATCAGTCGGCAATGGTTCTCGTGAAAGTTTGGGGTTGTTGCTGAGCTGTTTATTGGCAGAAATTCATGGTGGGCACATTTCTGTTCAAGGCTCTCCAGAAGCGGGATATCGCTATGTAGTCAGCTTGCCACAGGTGGATGCGGTGGAAACAATTGGTGATGATTGACGGACTAGAGACTATAAACTATGTACTTGGGTAATTGGTAATCGTCATAGGGAATGGCTAATTGTTCATTGACCAATGACTAATGTGATCAATACCAATCACCCATAATCACTTCCCCCTGACCTATCACATGAGTGTTTGGCAACAATTTACCTTGTCCAGTTTGCCGCTGTATCAGTGGCAAAGTGCAAGCTATTTGCATCGGTTGGTCGGTAGCTTGCGAAGCTGGCGGCAGAGTAGCGTCTGCGTGCAGTGGGCTGAGCCGTTGGGAGCCTTGTTTGTGGCTTTAGTGTTTGCGTTGGCTCCTTTCGTGACAACGGCCCTGGTTGGCGTGTTGTTAGCTGCCGGTGCTGGCTTTTGGATACTGCTGACTCTGTCAGATGAGGCGGGTTATGTACCGGGCGAAGCGCCTAAAGTTACTCCAATTCACTGGTTGGTGTTACTGTACTGGGGCATTGCCACTGTAGCAACGGCTCTGTCGCCAGTGAAGATAGCTGCTTTGAAGGGCTGGGGCAAGCTAACGCTGTATTTGCTATTTTTTGCGCTCATGGCGCGAGTGCTGCGATCGCCCCGCCTGCGTTCTATCCTGATCGCGGTCTATCTCCACATTGCGCTGATTGTTAGTGTCTACGGGCTGCGACAATGGTTTTTTGGGGCGGCGGCACTGGCAACTTGGACAGATCCAACGTCTCCTCTATCTAAAACGACGCGAGTTTATAGCTATTTAGGTAATCCCAATTTACTCGCTGCTTATCTTTTGCCTGCGATCGCTTTCTCTCTGGCTGCTATTTTTGCTTGGCGCGGGTGGAGTCGTAAAGCGCTAGCGCTGACGATGTTTTCCGTTAATACTGCGTGTTTGATTCTCACGTTCAGTCGCGGCGGCTGGATTGGCTTTATATTTTTGCTTTTAGTATTTTCGCTGATGCTGCTTTACTGGATCGGCGAACATCTGCCACCTTTCTGGCGGACTTGGTCGCTGCCGATTCTGTTAGGAAGTTTGGCGCTAGTGCTAGCGGTGGCGATCCTATTTGTGGAACCAGTGCGCGATCGCGTTTTTAGTATTTTTGCAAGTCGCAAGGATAGCAGTAACAATTTCCGGGTCAACGTTTGGGAAGCGGTGATTGAGATGATCCGCGATCGCCCGATTTTAGGGATAGGCCCTGGCAACGAGGCTTTTAACAAAGTTTATCCCCTTTATCAGCGCCCCCGCTATACTGCCTTAAGTGCTTATTCCGTTTTCCTGGAATTGGCTGTAGAAACTGGCTTAATTGGTTTTTGCTGCTTTATGTGGTTGCTGATTGTCACCTTTAACCAAGGATGGCTACAGCTAAATCGTTTGCGGCAACTGGGCAGGCGTGAGGGGTTTTGGCTGATAGCGGCGATTGCCACGATATTTGGTCTATTAGGACATGGTTTGGTAGATACAGTTTGGTATAGACCGGAAGTAAATACGCTTTGGTGGATGATGGTGGCGTTGATTGCTAGTTATTACACTTTCTCACCGAGTAGCGATCGCACTCCCCACACGCTAACGGAACACAGTTAATTCGATTTCCCTGTTTGATTATTCATTAGTTTTTAGACTTTTTTCGGCACCCACTCCGTCCAAAGGCGAGCGAAAAAACAAAAACTCGCAAACTCTTGTCCAAACAGCACTCCTAGAGTGGATGGAGTTGTACCCATGACTAAAGACTAAAGACTCTGACTTTTGATTTATTTGGAATCCAAACAAGTTTAGAAAATTTCAAAAGCAAAAAGGCAAAGAAAAGATTTCCTCTTCTTTCTTTTGCCTTTTGCCTTTTTTAGTGCCGTTAATTTCCCTATAAGCCACCCGTTTTTTTACTCTCTGTAGCCGGTACGACTTACTGGATCGGGGTCGCGGTAACGGGTTGGCTCTTCATGCTTACGACCCGCCAAGCCTGCTAAACCAAGCAGTCCCAGCAAGCCCAACCAGCCCCAATCAAAATTGCGATCGCTTTCAACGGTTCTAACGTCTTGGCGAGGATCGGTGTTTGTAGTTGTATTTGTATCAGTATTCGTTTGAGCAGAAGCAGGCACAGTCAAAGGCAGAACCGCCATACTTAAGGAGAGAACGCCAGCTCCAATAAATTTTGATAAATCAGATCGTTTCATAAATAAAGCTCCTTGTCCGCTCTTCACTCACAAACTTATAGATTTCCCTCCAAATCAGAATCAATCTACAGCTATAGATTAAAAACTTCTAGACTCTAACTATAGAGATAGAAAATGTCTTTTCTTTCCACCATTTCCTCCCTCTTTATAATTAGGTAATTTTCAGGGTATAAACCAAATTTAACTTTTTAAGACTGGGGATCAATAATAAGCTTGCGAATTCATGTGAGTTTGGCTTAAGCAGCAGGTAGTAAATGGTAGTCAATGGTGATAGAGGGCTGCTTGGTTTGGTGGCTCTTGCAATCAATCCGCACACCAGGTTGACCAGAAAGTTGCCCGACTGCGGTGAGGGAGCAGCCCATTTCTGCAAAAAGGCGCATGGAATTCTCTTCTAAACAGACTAAACCTGCAAGACAAGGGTTCTAAAGTCCCCGTACCGTCTGAACTCTGTTTGATAAAAGCTCTCACAACTTCTGCCCTCTTCATCTCAAGGAGATAGAAGTTGCCAGGATTTACTTTTCTCCAGAGATAATGGCACCCATCAGGGTGTCTCCCTGAGGTGATGAGAATGCTCGCTCCGAGAAATGTTCTTCAACTGGTCAACTTCAACTGGTCAATCAGTGTCTCAATCATCGACCGCTTCCGCAACACCGTAAACGAGAACGTTTACGGTGTTGCAGCCTATCAGCGAAGCAATTGTGGCTGCGGACAGGGTTTTCAAACCTTTAGAACCAGTTATCGACACCGTAGAACTTTTCTTTTTATCTGAGCATGGGACAAGCAGATGGATGGAGAATTCAGCAGTTTCGGCCTATCTGTTATGGCTGTTCTTTATCCCGAACTCACGGTTACGTAATCTGCGTAGGCTGTCAGCATTGTGCGTATTACCAGTTCCCGCTCGTGTTTTAACCTGACTCTGGAAATTTCCCCATTCTTGAGAATACTGAATTTTTATGGATAGCGCTGTCAAATAAAAAGCGCTATCCGCAAAATCCCTGAAAAGCTTTCAGAATATTTACCGATGTGCTTCAAAAAAAGAGTTTTGAGGCTGAGGAAAATACTGCTTTAAGTTCAAAACTAATTAGTAGCTTTGTAAGTGTATTTAAGGGTTTTACGTAAATATTCAATACTATGAAGAAGCCAAAAAGAATTAGAAAAGCTGTAGACAAAGAATTATGATTTCAGTTATTAATAAACAAGGAAAAGAAAACACACGTCTGCACCGGGCTTCTAAAGTAAAAATAAACTCAATTATTTTGGATGTATTTGCCGGTTGGATGGGGTGAAGTCGTTCATCGCCTTGGTAGAGGTACTCAAATGAAAATCAAACTAATTACTAGTCTGCTCGCCGCTGCTGCTGCCCTGACCGGCGTCATCTCTGCAACTGCACCGGCATCGGCTGAGATTAACTGGGGTTCTGTAAATACTGCACCCACAAAGAATGCATTGAGCCAATCTGATGATTTTTCAAACATCAGCACGCTTATCGATAGCTTAAACACGCAGATAAATAAGTCTCAAGAAAAATACGCATTTCCAGACTTGAGCCTTTTAGGCGGTAAATCATTTGATTTAAGCAAATTAACGTTGCAAAACGATACTGATGTTCGTGCTTACTTCGTCAATGAAGGGGCGGATTATAACAATCAGCTAGGTTATCAAGCACTTGACAGTAACGGCGACATTGTCAAAGATGGAATGGCTTTCTGGGAACTCAACAGCACAGAAAGTATTAGGGAAAACCAAACTAGCTTTACTAATCTAAAGCAAGGAGATTGGGTCAACTTAGGCAACTTCAGTAAAGGTACAACCCTGAATTTCCAGTTGAACGCCAATAGCTTATACGGCACCAGCAACTCCTACGGCATTTACAATTCTGCTTTTAATGCTCCTAACCCTGATGGGCTACAGCACGCCAGAGGATATCTCTTTAACTCCCGTTACCTGGTGATCGGTTTTGAAGATTTGTACGGAGATGGAAGCGAGACTGGCGTGACTCCAGCCTCTGACCGGGATTTCAACGACACAGTTTTCATCGTCGATATCGGCAACCAAAGTCTGCAAAGCGTACCTGAACCATCTGCAACGTTGGCACTGGTAGCTGCAAGTACGTTAGGGATGTTTGGCCTGCGTCGCCGCCGCAACAGCCAAATCAATGGCTAATCCCCTGGCCTATCGCTGATAATCTTTGCAAGTTCAATTAGTCAATAACCCCTGTTTCTAGCCTGCATCCTGCGGGCTTTTTTATTGGAAGCTTATGTAGCAGCTGCTTCGCTGTAAGCTTAGCCAGTGAAGCAGCGCATAGATTAGGATATTTCCCCTAGGGGTAGTTAAAATCATTCAGGCTGAGCCGTGGGATGAGATATCTAACAGCTTGTTCGCCTGAAGCGAGCAATCTGAGGCATTGTAAAGAATATCTGCTCTCTGGCGCTAGCTAAAATAAGGCTATGTCTCAATCTACCTCTGCCTCCAACCCCTCTCACTCCGCTGCTAGCTCATCTGATATGCGGCCTGTCTTCATCCTGGTGGATGGTCACTCGTTAGCCTTCCGCGCCTACTTTGCCTTTGCTAAAGGGCGGGATGGAGGCTTAAAAACAAAGACTGGGATTCCTACCAGTGTTTGTTTTGGCTTCCTCAAGTCGTTACTGGAAGTAATAGCATCCCAGCAACCTCAGGCGATGGCGATCGCATTCGACCTCGGCTTACCCACTTTCCGCCACGAAGCCGACGATACCTATAAAGCTGACCGCGCTGAGACGCCAGAAGACTTTATCATCGACCTGAAAAATCTTCACGACCTTTTAGATGCCTTCAATCTGCCAATTGTGACGGCACCGGGGTATGAGGCAGATGATGTCTTGGGAACGCTGTCACAAAAGGCGAGTGCGGCTGGGTATCGGGTAAAGATTGTTACGGGCGATAGAGATTTATTTCAACTGGTTGACACTGCAAAGGAAATTAGCGTTCTTTATCTCGGTCAAACCTTCTGGCAACGTGGCAGCAATACAGGACCAGTAGAATTTGGGCCAGAGGAAGTTAAAGAGAAACTAAAGGGCATTACACCAGAGCAGGTTGTCGATTACAAAGCTTTGTGTGGCGACGCCTCCGACAATATCCCCGGTGTCAAGGGAATTGGCGACAAAACAGCCGTGAAGTTGCTTACAGAATACGGCTCCCTGGATGGGATTTATGCTTCCTTGGATGAGATTAAAGGAGCCGTCAAGCAGAAGCTGGAAGCCGGGAAACAAGAGGCATACCGTTCCCAGCACTTGGCAAGGATAGTTCTTGATGTCCCCCTAGACGTTAGTTTAGAAGACTGCCCGCTGAAGGGATTTGATAACGCCGAGCTAGAACCGCTGCTAGAAAAGTTAGAGTTTAGGACTTATTTGAGCCGAATCAAGCAGTTGCAGCAGGCATTTGGCGGTGTGGCAGAGGAAGCTAAACCCGTTGAATCTAAAGAAGAACTTGAAGAAATCGGTTTTGATGATGGCGACTGGTTTTTCAGTGCCGCTGACACCGAAGCTGCTAGCAAGGCACACACAAATGGTGCTAATAAAATTAGCGCCCAAATTATTGATACTCCAGAAAAACTGACAGAACTGATAAAGCATCTGCAACGTTGCACTGACTCTGACAAACCCGTAGCTTGGGATACGGAAACGGATTCCCTGGAGCCACGAGACGCCCAACTTGTGGGGATTGGCTGCTGCTGGGGAATTGCTCCATCTGAAGTTGCTTATATTCCCACAGGTCACAAAACTGGTGAAAATCTGGATAAAACGTCTGTATTAGAAGCGTTGCGTCCGATTTTGGAAAGTGCCGAATATCCCAAGACGTTGCAAAATGCCAAGTTTGACCGGCTGGTGTTTCGCTGTCAGGGAATTAACTTGGCTGGGGTGGTGTTAGATACGATGCTTGCCAGTTACGTCCTGAATCCAGACAACAGCCACAATCTCGGTGACTTAGTCCTACGCCATCTAGAGCTAAGTATCAGTAATTATACGGATGTAGTACCGAAAGGCAAAACGATTGCCGATCTGGATATCCAGACTGCTGCCTACTACTGCGGGATGCAAGTCTATGCCACATTCCAGTTGGTGCCAAAGCTACGAGAAAAATTAGAGGAAGTCCCAGCTCTTCACCGGCTGTTACGGGAAGTAGAACAACCCTTAGAGCCAGTTTTAGCCCAGATGGAATATGTGGGCATCCGCATCGATCCAGCCTATCTCCTGACACTATCGCAAGAACTGGAAAAGGATTTAGCAGGAATTGAGCAAAAAGCTTATCAGGAAGCTGGAGAAAAATTTAGCTTGGGTTCACCGAAACAACTGAGCCAAATTTTATTTGACAAGCTCAAGTTAGATACTAAAAAGTCTCGGAAAATTCAGTCGGGTTATTCTACAGATGCCGCAACCCTAGAAAAACTGCAAGGCGATCATCCACTGGTCGATGCCGTTTTAGAGTACCGCACCCTTTCCAAGTTGAAGTCTACTTATGTGGACGCTTTACCCTTGCTGATAAGACCCGATACTCAGCGGGTGCATACAAATTTTAATCAGACAGGGACGACGACAGGGCGATTGTCTTCTTCTAATCCCAACTTACAAAATATTCCTATCCGCACAGCGTTTAGTCGGCGAATTCGCAAAGGATTTGTACCGGAACCTGGTTGGTTACTGGTTGCAGCTGACTATTCACAAATTGAGTTGCGGATTTTGGCTCACTTGAGCCAAGAGCCGGTGCTGATTGAGGCATACCAGCAAAATGAAGATATTCACAGTGTCACCGCTCGGCTGTTGTTGGAGAAGGATACGGTGACATCTGAGGAACGCCGATTGGGGAAAATTATCAATTTCGGCGTAATTTACGGAATGGGGGCGCAGCGATTTGCGCGGGAAGCTGGGGTGAAGGCGACAGAAGGCAGATTGTTTATCGATCGGTTTAACGAGCGCTACCGTAAGGTTTTTGAATATTTGGAGCGGGTGAAGCGGGAAGCGATCGCTCACGGTTATGTCGAGACTATTCTAGGACGCCGCCGTTACTTTAACTTTGAGGGCGGCAGTCTCCGCAAGCTCCAAGGTAGCAATCCCGATGAAATTAACCTTGACAAACTCCGTAATTTGGGACAAGCTGACGCCGGTTCGCTACGCGCCGCCGCTAATGCTCCCATCCAAGGTTCTAGCGCCGATATCATCAAGATTGCAATGGATAAACTGCACAAAGTTTTGCAGAATTATCAGGCGCGTTTGCTATTGCAAGTTCACGATGAATTAGTGCTTGAAGTTCCTCCCTCTGAATGGGAAGAATTACAGCTTAAAATTCGTTCCACAATGGAAAATGCGGTTTCTTTGAGTGTGCCATTAGTCGTTGATGTGCGTGCAGGGCAGAATTGGATGGAAACGAAGTAAAAAATCGTAACTTCAACAAACGCGGATGATTGACCATGACCGCTTATTTAAGGAACTCCTCACAACCTTTTTTGGGGAGTTCATAGAGTTATTTTTGCCAGAAGTAGCAACTTATCTAGAACGCGACTCCATAGAGTTTTTAGACAAAGAAGTCTTTACAGATGTTACTGCTGGCGAGCGTTATGAAGCTGATTTAATCGTCAAGGCTGAATTTCGAGCTCAGGAATCTTTTTTTCTAATTCATGTAGAAAACCAAGCTCAACATCCGCCTGCCAAAGTCAGGCGGATGTTCCGCTATTTCTCCCGCTTGTCTGAAAAATTCGATCTGCCTGTGTATCCTGTGGTGGTGTTTTCTTATAACAGTCCCAAAACTCCAGAACCGAACGTTTATCAGGTGGCTTTTCCCAATAAAGTCGTTTTGCAGTTCAACTATGATGTCATTCAGCTAAATCAGCTTAATTGGCGGGATTTTGTGCAGCAACCCAATCCAGTTGCTAGTGCCCTAATGGCGAAAATGAATATAGAGCCAAGCGATCGCCGCCGCGTAAAATTTGAATGTTTGCGTCTTTTGGCTACTTTGAGGCTAGATCCCGCCAAGATGCAATTAATTTCTGGATTTATTGACACTTACCTGCGCTTAAGTACAGAACAGGAAAGGCTTTTAAGAGCTGACATTGCTAGGATGGAGCCAACTGAGCAGGAGGTCATTATGCGAATTGTCACTAGCTGGATGGAAGAAGGTATTGAACAGGGAAAGCAACAAGAGGCACTGTCACTGGTTATGCGCCTATTGCCTCGGCGAATTGGCGCAGTTGCCCCTGAGTTACAACAGCGCATTCAGCAGCTATCTCAGACTCAGTTAGAGGATTTAGCAGAAGCGCTTTTGGATTTTTCATCGGCGGCAGATTTGGAGGATTGGTTACACCAGTTTGCAACTGAGTAAAGTGACTGGCAATAAATGCGTGTTAAACTAAGCGTCGATTAGAAGCGCGATCGCATCTCCCTTCACGACTCCCACTACGAAAAGCCCGTAACAAGCGTCCGAAACTATTGGACAATGGAAACGTCTGTCCAGATGGACTTTTCCTTTGTAGTAAATATTTATAATGACCGGCACTCGCAAACTCATCCAAAACTCTCTCATCTGGACTGGTGCAGTTATTCTTATCCTTGGCTTGGTGGGGTGTGAAGCCATTTTTGGTCCACCCACTTACTCGGTTAAACGAGTCAGCGATGGGGATACTCTCGCCGTGACGGATCGCAGTGGGAAAAATATTAACGTGCGCTTTGCTTGTGTGGATGCTCCGGAAGTTCCGCATTCCAGCAAGGAAAAGGCAAGCAAAAAAGCAGCAGATCAAAACCAATTTAAGTGGGGAATTAAAACCCAACAACGATTGCAAGAATTGGTACAACAAGGAGGCGATCGCGTTCGCTTAACTGTGACTGATACTGATAGGTATGGGCGTAAAGTTAGCGAGGTGCGCCTGCCTGATGGCACTTTTGTTCAGGAAGTGTTGGCAAAAGAGGGACTGGTACTGGTGTATCGTCAATATCTAAAAGATTGCCCTAGCGCTGCTATCGTTGAGCAAGCAGAAGCTGAGGCGAAAAAGACTCGGCGCGGCATTTGGCGTGACTTCAAATTTCTGCCGCCGTGGGAGTATCGCAGTGAGAGTAAGTAGCAAAGGCTGATAGTTAATTGCAATGGACAATAACCATCAAAAGTCTTCGTCAGCATACTCACTGGCATCTTCTGATTGAGACTGATTACTGGAAGGCGATCCCCAAACAATGGGCACGATTGCACTCCCAATCGCCCCCGCGCCAGCACTAAACGCTAGCACGACGCCTACTGGCATCCGGATCGACTGGAAAGTTAGAAATTTCACCGATACCGGCGTGATGTTTTGAATGGACAACAGAGCGATCGCTGCGACGGAACTAGCTAAAATCAGCGAGGTAAGCAGGTTGGTAAGGGCTTTCATATTGATAATGGCGACTGAGTAAGTTCCTGCTACCAAGTAGGAGCAAGAGCAATGCCCTTGCTCCTACCGATCATTTAGACTGTGACGGGTTCCAGTTTGTTAATGGTTTGTTCCATTTGCTGGGCAATTTGAGTCATTTTTTCTGGAGTATTCGTTTCCAGATAAACCCGCATTAGCGGTTCTGTTCCGGAAGGACGCAGGAGTATCCAACTGCCTTCTTCTAAGTAGAGTTTAATCCCGTCTTTGCGCCCTACTTCTTTCACTTTAATTCCTGCCACTTCTGCTGGGGGATTTTTAGTGAAATCATCGATGACAGCGGCTTTGTGGGCGTCATTTAAGTGCAAATCGAGACGTTTGTTGTACAGAGGGCCATCGGCTTCTGCGATTACTTCTTCTACTAGCTGGCTTAAAGGCTTACCTTCGTAAGCGATCGCTTCTGCCACCAGCATATCGGCTAAAATACCGTCTTTTTCGGGAATATGTCCGATAATGCTCAATCCGCCCGATTCTTCGCCGCCGATCAATACCTGCGTCTCGCGCATTTTCTCGCCGATGTATTTAAAGCCTACTGCTGTTTCGTAGATTTCCAAGCCGTACTTAGCAGCGAGGTTATCCAGCAGGTGGGTGGTGGCAACGGTGCGGACAATTGCACCAGTTTTGCCTTTGTTTTTGACTAAGTGACGCGCCAGCAGCAGCAGCACCGTGTTCGGTGTCAGCACGTTTCCTTGTTCGTCAACAATGCCGAAGCGATCGCTATCTCCATCCGTCGCCAAACCTAAATCTGCCCCGTCTTTTTTCACCGCTTCGACGAGTCCAATCAATTCCTCTCCCTTCGGTTCTGGCATTCCACCGCCAAAGAGAACATCGCGATAGGTGTGGAATGCCTCTGTATCGCAACCACACCGCTCCAAGACAGTATCCAGGTAGCCTCGAGAAGTGGAGTAGAGGGCGTCGTACTTCACCTTTAGCCCTGCGCTCTTAATTCGCTCTACATCCAGCAGGGTGTAAATAAACTGGAGATAATCTGGCTTGGGATCAAAGGTAGAAATCTTGTTGGCATTGTTGCCACTCGGCGGCTCATCCGTAGCGTCTTCAATATTTGCTACAATTGTATCCGTAATTTCCGGTGTAGCCGGACCAGCGTAATCGGGGATGTATTTGATGCCGCAATAGGGAGCTGGGTTATGACTGGCGGTGAACATCAGTGCCCCAGCAGAGTTGAGAAGCTTAGCGTTGTAGGCAATAACTGGCGTCGGGCAATCTCGATCGACAATTTTCACCGTCCACCCAGCGTCTGCCAAAACTTCGGCGGCAGTCCGGGCGAATTGGTCGGCTAAAAAACGGGTATCGTAAGCTACTAAGACGGGACGGTCTTTGGAATAGGCGTTTTCGAGATAACTCGCGATCGCCCGCGTTACTTTACACACATTGGCGAAGGTAAAGTCATCGGCGATAATCCCCCGCCATCCATCGGTACCAAATTTGATCTTGTTTGAACTGCTGGCTGCGCTCATCTTAACCACTTCCTCTTGATTCCACCTAAATACTACAAGACGCCTATCGCTTCAATCTCGCTACCGGATGACAAATGGTTTGTATAAACTGAACAATTTGTTCGCACCGGCAGAAAATCTAGCTGAATCTGAGGATACGATAGACCCAACCCTTAATTGCAAACAAGGGTAGCAATCAGGTGTTAATTGCCGTTGCAAATGGTAAATTAGCTGCAAAAGCAATATGAGCCATCCGCTATCGCCTCGCGCCTGCCATTAGGAAAATCATCTCAAAGGAGCCGTAAGCCATTGTGAGCCAGACAGACACGCCAAACCTACAAACGCTTCAATCTGACGCAACTCGCCTGCGCGAAGAGTTGCAGATGCGAGATCAACTGGTTCAGCAGTTGTCTCAAGAACTATTCCGGCTGGTTAAGGGCAATGCTAATTTTATGCCCAGACCGGAAGTTTCTGAGCGGCACATGGCTCAGATGAGAGCGCTGCGAGAACAACTGCAAGAGGTCGAGCAGCAGGTAACGTTCTACCAGGAACAGATTACAACCCGCGACACCGAGATTTATCAATTGCGGCAGTCTGTACAGGAATTGACCGACCGCAGCCGGATGCTAGAACAAGTGGTGCAGGAGTTGCCACAGATTTATCGCCAGAAATTTGCCGAACGCATGGCACCCGTGCGGGAGAAAGTGGCGATGCTACAACGGGAAAACCGTCAACTCCATGCCGAGTTGCAAAGTGTCAGCTACCGTCTAGCTGTCAGAACCCGTCGCACGACGACCGGACTCGATCTGCCCAGTTTCCCGCGTACGGGTGTTCGTAATAGCCCGATTCCAACCTTTGGTCATGCGTAAAGTTCTGATTGTGGTTGATGCTGCTGATGAACTTCCGGTATCGCCCACAATAGCCGAAATTGTTTCTGCCCTCAAGCAAAGCGCGCTCAATTCCCCAGTACCGACAACGATACAAATTGTAGAGACGCAATTTATTGCCTCAGTCTGGGCGGACTTGCAAAACCAAGCAGAAATTCTTTGGTGTCCTTTAACGCTGAATTTGCCAGAAAGCTTGGAATTTCCAGCCCAATCCCTTTATCAGGCTTGCCGCGATGTGACTGGTTTACGCCAGTTGGTGGAGCAATTAGGATCGACGACGGGTGTCGGTGATTTCTGGTTGCCAATCGTTCTTACGGCAAAGGGGCCGCTCTACGGCGAGGTAATTGGTAGGGTTGAGGATGATGAAAGTAGGCGCTTAGAACCGACTTTGAAAGGTTATCGTCAGCCGGTGCATCTATCGGATATCTGGCGTCAGCCACTGTACCAACTGGGGCATCGATTGCTGCAATTTTTATCAGCGCCACCAGCTGTTTATTTATTACAGTTCGGCTTTCAAGAGCAAGGGATTTTTTTTGACCGACTTTTGCCGTTTCCAGGGGAACCAGCGATCGCTAGCATTAACGTCCAAAAGCCAGATTTATTTACCTGTCACTGGCACTGCTTGACGGGTCAAGCAATTTACGATCTCCAAATCAACGCTTTTCACGACTAAGAAGTCGCGGCTAGGCACTTGTAGGGACTCCGATTTATCGGGTTTCCCTATCTGGGCTATCGATCCCTTGAACTGGGCATAAATTCCGTGAAGCTCGATCCAACAAAATACGGCTTAGCACTACATACCAGCAGTCCTGAACTAGGTCTAGCACTCAATAACTTTTCTGGAGATTCGCGCTGTCAAACTTGGGATTTAGGGCGCGATTTATCCACTCATTTACATCATCATCTGGCTGAGTTTATTCAGCCGCAGATGTGGGCTGATTTGAAATTTATCTGTGTAGCAGTAGGTCCAGGCAGCTTTACAGGGACTCGCATCGGTGTTGTTACAGCGCGGACACTGGCGCAACAGTTAGATATTCCCCTATTTTCCGTCTCTACACTGGCATCTGTGGCTTGGTCAGAAGTCGGTAAAAGTAAACAGCAAGGCAATGGAAACAGTGAAGAATCTTCACTCAGTAATGCGATCGCTGTCCAATTGCCAGCTCAACGGGGTCAATTATTTACCGCCATTTATCAGGTATTGCCATCCAGTTCCGGACTCGCTCAGATGTTACCAGATAGCGTGATGACACCGGCAGTATGGCAACAAACGCTGGACAGTTGGCATCCCTATCAGCTAATTGATATCGCTGCTGGGGCTGGGCTAGGGGCAACCGTTTCAAGCCTACTAGAACTAGCCTATCTAGATTGGCAACAGGGGAAGCGTCCCCACTGGTCAGAAGCACTACCCTTTTATGGTCAACACCCCGTTGAGGAGAAAACATCTGGGTAGAATAAGCGGATGCGATCGCTTAAAGATATCAAACAGCCGACCTCTACAATAATTTCGACACTATCTCAAAAATTGAGATGTATCACCCCTTGGCGCTACTGTCGCATAGAAGATACATCAAAAATTCTGCTTGACATGGGAATCCGTTGATTAGTGGCTTTACTGTCCGCTACAGGGGAGCTAGAATCAGTAGCTTTATTTCCAGCTTCAGAAACAACAACTTGCTCAACATTGGTAGAATTGACGACAGTATTACCAACGTCAGATTTAACACTTGTATTCCACTCTGCGGTCTGTTCAGAGGAGCTTGAGTCGATAGTATCAACAATGTTAGTTTCTAAAGGAATAACCGTTTGGGTTTGAGAATTAGCCGCAATTAAAATAGAGCTTTGAGTTAAAATAAAAACTAGCAAAGAAAAAATAAATTTAGCCACTTTGACTCAACCTCCTTTAAATAAATAATTAACTTTTGCAAAAGCAAAAATAATCTGTATCTATCTGCAATTACAGATACAAATTTTGAAATCAACCTATAAGTTTTTCTGCCGTAAATGTTTTCAAGGGTAGACAAATACAGCAAGATTTACAATTTCTATTGAGGTTGATTAAAGAGCGACAAAGAACAATTAGAGATTCTTGTAGTTGCCACTATAATTGCTTAACCGAACCTTATGTCAATTTATAGCTTCTACTCTTCTATCTACAAGCGAGATAACACTGAAAATAAAAAAATATTAAATTAAAAAAAAGTAGACTTAGTAAAATTACGGTAAATTTGGATAAAGTTTTTGTAGCTAAATAAAGGTTTGATGAGGTGTAAACTGGCATTCTGCATCAGAATATCATCCTGAGCGACATCCAAGAACTCCTGCGATGTTGCACTTTGCTGAATGTGACAAGTGTAGATAGGGAAATTTTCCTAGAAGGAGAAGCTAGTCCGTAATACACCTACAGCGATTGGGTCGCTAGCGGGTGTATGTCCCGGTTCAAAAATAAAGACTACCCCTGGCGTGATGCTAATGTTGTCCGTTGCCTGCCAACGATAGAACGCTTCTACATGAGTGGTCGTTCCAGGTTGTCCTCCTTCTCTGCCCAAACCCGTATTGAAAAAGTCAGGGATATTATTTCCTACGGGCAAATCGCTGCTAACAATTTTTGGTGGTTGTCCAATATAAATTCCTCCCAAATTTCCTTGCCCAAATAAATCGGGAAAATTGAGATACACCATATAGTTAGTTGCTTCTACATTTCCCGATCTTCCGGGAATGTGGGAATTGGTATAACCAGCCCATCCACCTAACGAAATGCGCGGCGTAATTCGCCAGTTAATCGTGGCACCAACGGCATTAGTTTGCAGAGATGCTGAATTACCAGTCAGTGGATTAATAGCACTCAACTGGTCGTCTCCAATCCCAGTCAGCAAAGAACCATTGGGAGAGTAGTCATTAACATAATACAAAGTGATATCAAGCGGATCGGTTGGGGTAAGCGCTAGTTGGACACCTGCGGTATTGTGCCCGTCAGGTCGTCCATCGCTATGAAAAAATCCTGGAATAGTCGTTGAGTAAACCGCCTGCAAACTGGCACGTTTAGCAAATTGCCAATCAAAACCGATACCGCCACGACCAAAGCCAATATTCAGAATTGGGTTTCTTTGGGCAAAAGCAGAAATTGGACCTGTAGCAGCGCTTTCCACACGATTTGGGCCTCGGAAAGCGTAAGCCATATTTACTCCTTCTGTCCCCACGAGAACAGCAAATTTGTCGGTGAGGAGGAAACGGTAGTTTAGATCGCTCAAAATCACATCGTTATCATTAAACAATTCATAGCTCAGTAGGACATCGTTAGTTAGTCGAGGTGCAGTGGTTCCTTGACTCGCTTGGAGACCTGCTAACAGGTAACTACGTTCGTCAAATTGGGTAGTTAGATACAGCTGATTAAAATTAATTACGTTAATATTTGTACCCCGATCATCAGTCTCTTTTTTCCCATCTCTAGGAAATAAATCGGCACGATTGTTGCTACGCCCTTGAACGCCAACAATTGTCAGTCCGCTCAATTTAGTGGTTGTAGAAAATTGGGTAGCTTCTATTTCCGCAGTCCGAGCTTCCAAGCTACCCACTGAACCCCGAAGACTGGCCAATTCGATTGCAAATTCTGATTGCAATCGCTGTAAGGTAGCCAAATCCTCTTGTCTGATTCCATCAGCAGTTGTTATCGGAACCAGGTTAGTAATTTGCTCCAAACAAGCATTTAACCCGGCAGCAAATTCATACCGCGTTAGGGCACGATTACCACGATAAGTACTGTCCGGATAGCCCGCGATACAGCCATAGCGTTCGATAAGCGATCGCAGTGCTTCATATGCCCAATCTGTGGGTTCCACGTCTGTCATCTGAGAAACATTGGTCACTTGCTCCATCGAAGCTTCAGCAGCGTCTGACTCTTCTGCATTTTCCTCCTCTAGTTCCTCCACCTGTTGCAAAGTCGTGTTGTTATCAGGCTGATTATCCAAATTTGGTAAATCTGAATCTGTCTTTAGAAACGTACTAATTTCTTTGCTACCTTGAGGAGTTTTATCTACATCCGCAGAATAAGCAGTTTGAGAGACAAAGCCACTGACTAAAATCCAGCTAAATAACCCGTATTTCAAACTTGAACAAATAATTTTTTTGAATATAATTTTCAATATCATTTGCTTCCAACTCCTATCAGATCACACGTTTCCGAGCTATATGAATAGCTCGGAAACAAACTCAACAAAAAATTTAGCAGAGTCGTTCACAAATATGACCGACTCTGCTAAATATGTCACACAAATTCGCAAAAAACTTTTAAAATTACCGCCGCAAACTCCGGGGATCGAGGGCATCCCGCAGCCCATCTCCTAGCAAGTTAAATGCTAATACGGTGAGGATAATCAATAGCGCTGGAGGCCAGATCAACCAAGGTTGTAACACCAAAATTGATGCATTTGTAGCTAGCGATAGCATATTCCCCCAAGATGGATCTGGCTGCTGAATTCCTAGCCCAATCAAACTCAGCACTGATTCCGCGACGATAAAACCAGGGATTGCCAAAGTTGCCGAGATAATCACGTAGGTAGCAGTTTGCGGCAACACATGACGAATGATAATGTACAGCGGTTTTGCACCCATTGCGCGTGCTGCTTGCACAAATTCCCGCTCTTTAATGGACAGCACCTGTCCCCGAATCACCCGTGCTAACCCAGCCCAGCCGACGAATGAGGTAATCAGGACAATTAATAAGAATCGCTGGGCACTCGTTAGTCCTGACGGTAGCACTGCGGCAAGGGCAACCAACAGATAAAGGCTGGGAATTGTCATCAGCACTTCCACAAAGCGCATTAAGATGCTGTCAGTTGTGCCTCCGAAAAAGCCAGAAATCCCTCCAACCAACAAACCTAGGGGGAAAGATATGGCAATTCCCACTAGACCAATGCTGAGGCTGATTCTGCCCCCGTGCAGTAGACGGCTGAACTGGTCGCGCCCCTGTTCATCGGTGCCTAACAAATTCAGTTTGCCTTCCCCAAGGGTGCCGAAGAGATGCCAATTAAAGGGAATACCGCTAAGAATTTCCACCTCATCAAATTTGGGTGGCAGCGGTAGGCGAAGCTGAAATAGTTGGTATTTCGGTCCCCGGACAAACAGGCGAACAGGTGAAGGTTTTTGGAAGTCTACAATCACTTTGCGATCGCCCGTCTCTAAATCTGTCGGCCCCTGAGTCGTCGGATAAACGTGCGGCCCAATAAATTGTCCCTCACGGTTGCGCCAGTAAATCTGAGTTGGTGGCAAAAGTGACGTATTTGGCTGTACATCACACAGTCCTTGAGACAGGTCATAAGAGTCACATGGACGATAAGGCGCAACAAAATCAGCTGCAATAACGCTAAGGTAAAAAATTAACAGGATTAAAGCGCCAAAACGAGCTAAGGGATTGTTTTTAAGCTTTTGCCACCAGTTCATAAAGTTAGTGCTTAGGAGTTATGAGTTAGGAGTTTTAAATTAAATCATAAGCTAGAATTTAGGATTTCCAAGCTTATTTGGATTGTTCGCTCCTAACTCCCCACTGGTCCCCTTTCTAAGCTCCAACTACTAGCTGTTCTTCCAGTTGCCTCCGCTCATCTTCGGCACTTTCGTGCTCAACAACAAACACATTCGAGTAGAGGTTGGCAATGATTTGCTTACCCTGCTGAGTGAGCGACAGGTAGCGCAGCGCATCTTGAATATACGGAAATACCCCATGCCAGTAAAATTTGGGATAGTTCCGCCGCAAGTCTCCAGGATGCCGATAACCTAAGGCTTGATTGACGCCAGTTTCTTCAAACTCATAGTACAAGGCACCAATTTTCTTCAGGTAGCGGGGATCGCTCAGCTGACCAATCAAGTCAGATGCCCGAACCAAGCCTGGATAATTAACCGTATCTTGATGATCCTCTGCTTTTGGGACTGGAAAACGAGTGAGTTCAATATTGCGCTTGATCAATTCCGCATCAATCAGCTTATGACCGCCAAAGCGCTCTTCAATAAAGAGTTTGGCTCGATCGACGTGATACGGTGTCAAGCTGGCATCTGAAGATCCACGAGGCACGGAAACCATTTCTGCATCCTGCCCCGTCGCATACAGTCTTTCGTAGTCTCTATCTAGGCGACACACGCCCTTCACGTAGCCAATGTCATGGCAAACCAAGGAGAGAATGAAGTGCAACCAGTCTTCACAGGACACCCCGCCCTCGCGGATATGTCTACCGCGCAAGATTTCTTGCCCGACCAGAGCGACTAAAATCGAGTGTTCAACATTGTGATAAAGGGCGTCGCTGTTGGCAATGTTTTCCAGAGCCATACCCCCCGCCCAGGCAATAATATCTTCGTAGTCGGGCTTGTAGCCGCCGTAAGTGCGTCGGTAGCCTTCACGAATTCTTTGAACAAAAGAGTCAATTAGAATTTCTGTAGCGTTAAACATCCTTAGTTCTCGCTGATACTGAGTGCAGTGAGGGGGCGTTGCTGATTTGGGAAATAATTGAGCATGAGGCGATCGCTCTCACGGTACCCAATCATTTTGCTGGTGGCGCTACGCCATAAATCGAGTTAATCCGAGGATATAACCTTGTCCTCTGTCGAACGAAATAGATACAACCCCTACCCTTCCAGGATGCAACAAAATTCGGCGACTGGGGTTGTTAATTGTCATGGTTGCTCTGTGTTTCGCATCACAATTCGTTCTTTGACCGCCAGATGGGGGTTTGATACTGCCTTGTGACCTGAGTTTGTTGAAAAATTGGAAAATGAGTCTCAACGCGATCGCCTAAAATTCTGTAGTCGAAGAAACCGGGACTATAGGGCTTTTAGGCTATTCCGGTCAATCAGCTTAGTTTCTTCTAACTTTTGCTAAATTAACATTTCCAAAACCAATAGCGCCAATTAATTTGGCGCTATCAAGCGTGTTGTTAAAGATTGTTGACATGAGCGAAGTCGCCAGTTTTAAATCTCACCACACTGGCAGCAGTTTCTTCGATAGATTTTTACCAATAGATTTAGAAGTTTTTTTTGCCACCAGTTAATATTGGGGAGCGGAAAAAGTTTAAGAGTTCTCGATTGACGGTTTGGGGAACTTCTTGCTGCATCCAGTGACCACAGTGACTAATAAATTTTAGGTTGAAAGGAGCAGCGATTAAGCGTTCCATGCCTTCGGTGAGTTTTCGAGTCAAAAAGGCGTCTTCTTCGCTCCACAAAATCAAGGTAGGCACAGTGACGGGATCGGGCGATCGTCCCCAGTGATGCAGCCAATTTTGAGGCGACAAAGACGATCGATAGTAGTTAATTGCCGCCGCCAAAACCCCAGGCTTTGCCAGTGCTGCCTGATACACTTGGGCATCCTCGGCAGAAAACGCGCCTTTGCGAACCGCCTGTCCCCGAAACACGTTATTTACAAAATCTTTTAAATTTTGCTGAATCAGCCACTCTGGCAAACCAGGAATCTGAAACGCCAGAACGTACCAGCTGCGGCGCAGGTGATCCAAGTTTCCCGTCAATTCCTGCCAAAACCTGTACGGATGCGGTGCATTCAAAATAGCCAGACGATTTAGAACGTCTGGAAATTTCTGCGCTAGATGCCATGCGATCAATCCGCCCCAATCGTGACCAACAATATGTGCCCGGACATACCCTAAATTCTCAATCAGACCCCGAATATCGGCGCTAAGAGTATCCAGGTCATAACCACTGAGAGGCTTATCCGAATCGTTGTAGCCCCGCAAATCGGGAACCACCACCTTAAAATGGCGAGCCAGTGCTGGGATTTGATGCCGCCAGGAATACCAAAACTCTGGAAACCCGTGCAACAGGATAACTAGCTCTCCTTCTCCTTGGGTGACACAATGTAAGCGAATGTTGTTGGTCTCAATAAAATGGTGTTGCCATGCACAATCAAGGGCGGTCATAGACATCTCTTCCGGCATCCATCGCCAGGGGTTAGCACGTAGGTTTCTCACTTTTCAGATTAGCAGTCCTAGGAGCTAATCTGTCTAAAGAGAGTGGCGAAACCTTGCTACGCTAACTCCTTTAGCCTCGCTGGGGCACGGCAGGACGATACTCAGAAGGTTTGATTTGGTATTTAACTAGATTGGCTAGGTCTTGTAGCTGACAAATCGCTTCAGCGCCCTCTAGCTTCATTAATTCACGGTCATCCCGCATTTCTGTCCAGGTAATCCCATAATCCGATACTAAAAAGCGAATTAGATGGTTGTCACCAAGACTAACCATAAATGATGCGCTATTCATTTGGCCTCCGCAGGTATAGCAAGAAGCCAGATAGCCCCGCTGCTCTAGCACAATCGCCAGAGCTTGGAGGTTCATCACTAGATCCTGTACAAATTGACGGTGTTGCTCTGCAAGTCGTAGAAACACGGTTGTCCTCCAACCACCACACCTTAGTTTAAACCTTTTATACTTTCTTAAGATTTTGCTCCCCAGGCATGACGGTAAATTAATTGAGGAGCATAGGAAAATTTAGAACTTGACGGCTCCCTGATTTGCACCAGGTTAACTTGACTATTCAGAAAAGCCAAGTATCAACAATAACAGTTTGAATGATACTCCTGCATCCTAAACAGCAGTGCTAAAGGTTACTTCTAACTAAAGACGGACTTAGCGGTAAAGTGTTGCCAGGGGCAGAATCATCGCTGCATTTAAGGGGATCGCTCGCTAAGGATAAGAATAATCAATTAAACCTAGTCCTATAGGCGAAGCTTACTTATAAAGTTAGAGACAAAGAATCTGATAGCTTTGGTTTACCTGTCGGCAAGACAAATCTATCAAATACTTTGTCTCTAAGCACTTCACCCAACCAGATTTTTAGGAAGGTCTAGTTGACAACCTGCCACCAACCAAAGGAAGGTCCGATGAAGCGGATAGTTATCCAAAAAAGGATCAGGAAACCGATACCGTACCAAGCCCCCTGACCGGAGATTTTCACAAACTGTTGTGCCTGAGTTTTGGTAATCGGCACCCAAGGAAGGATGTAGGTATCTTGACCATACTTCTCTTTGAGTGCTTCTTTCCGACGCTTGGATTCACCCATGATTTTTGGTGATGCCTTTAGACATTTGCTTATCATAACGCTGGCGTGGAAGTTGCCGCTGAATTATTCATTAAATTACAAGATTGAGGCAAAGCGACGATCGCTGAGGGGTGTGGGAGAAGCTAGCGATCGCTAGTAAACCAGTTGCTATCCAAATAGTTGATCCGAGCCAAAGGACTCAGTGCTTCCAGCACTTGAGAGCCGTAGCTGCGGTTATTTACGCGACCATCGAGGAGAGCAACGACGCCCCGACATTCTCGCACGGGGGCGATCGCTCGCTGCAATTCACTCAAAGCCACTGGTAATAGATACAAGCGAAACCAATCTTTACGCTGTTCCTTGTAATGAGCAACCCGGCCTGCTACCAGGGGATTTTCTAGAGAGGGGATCGGCAACGTCGCTATCACTAGCAACTGGGGCGCAGGCAACGCCTCCTGATAATGCCGCCAAAATTCCCATCCCGTAACCAGAATGCCATTGTTTGACAAACTGGTTTTTTCTACTTGCACGCGGGAGCCAAACTCAGCCGCCATCACAGACGCCACCTGGGCTTTTAAAGGCGTGTCCTCGACCAAGATCACCGCTAGTCTTTGAATGTCGGGATTTTCTCCCAGCGACCGATCCATTGTCTCAACTAGCATCTGGACTTCTTGAATCAGAACTCCCTGAAATTGAGGCGTATTTGGCATGGGCAGCCGATCGGGGAGATATAGCTGAATCAGTTCGTTCTGCCTATCTGGAGAAAACTTCAGACACGTTAGGTTGCCCAATCCTACCCGCTGACGATAGGCGATCGCTTCTGTCTCTAAATCCAGTGCCGCACCAATCAATACCACCGGCTCGTGGTGCCAGATTTTTTCTAAAGTAGTTGCCACCTCAACGGGGCCGCAATACAAAGAAAATTGGCCCTGACTCCGAGCAATTTCTGCCCACATGAGTTGGTCTTCTGCTTGCAACCGATGCCAAAAATTTCTCCAAGCCGGGGGTAAATTTGGCGAGGCGGGAAATTCTCCCCCTCTCCCACTCCCCTGCTCTCCAGACGGGATCGTTCTTGTTTCGACAAGATTCTGTCTGCCTTCAACTCCTATCGCATTCTCTAAGACCGCATAGAGACGCCTCAAGATGTCTTGCTCAGCAGGTGAAATCAGATAGCACTCGTAAGGATTGGCTGGATGCTGGAAGACAGCTTTTGTTAGCTGTACCCGCGCATCCCGGATTGCCTTTACCTTACGGGGAAAGGCCAGCATCAACTCTTCCCAATCGCTGGGTCGCAAGCTAGCAGTCAGTTGGTCGCGTGCCCACTCTTCCAAGTCATCGGCACCATCAAAAATAGTCGGAATGCCAAAGGGTATCCGATTTAGCCCTTTGAGGCGGTCAGCTAACCAAACCTCTGGAGAGATTAACAGCAGTCCCTGAAAGTCAGCGTCAGGCCATGCATCGCCTGTTAGGATGGCTTTTTCCCTCCCCATCCACTGTCGCATCTGAGGAATTTCCACCTCTAGCAAGCGTTGCTGAACTGATTCTGGAGCCACCAGGATGACAGATTTCGTCCATAGCAGTGCCGGTGCTAGGTAACTCAGGCGATACTTCCCCGTACCGTGCGAAGAAACTCCAGTCTGAATCAGGGCAGAACGCCCTAATCTTAAAGCCCGTGCCACTAGCCTCGCCATTGTCAGATGATGAGGCCAAGAACGATTCTCCTGCTCGCGAAGGAATGCACGTAGTGAGGAATGAACTTCTACCTCTATCACTTTAGATTTGAGACTTTAGAGTTAGGAAAGCAAAAAGTAAAAAAGATCGCTTTACATATTTTCTCTTTTTTTTCGCCTTTTGCCTGCTGACCCTTTGTTCAACTTTGCTGTAATTTTTCTAAATAATCAAATTCCTTGACAAATTCAATCAATGTACCTATTGGGGGGAGAATCAAGCTTTGCGCTTCCACCGAGTTGTTTTTCGGCAAACCGCTGGAATTAGATTGACTTTGATTCATAAACCGTTTCCCAAACACTGGGTGATGATAAACATTCAAGGTTTGATCCGTAGAATTATTTAGCACGGTCTGGGTTGGAGCCTGGAAGAAGTTTAATTTTCTTTTCAGTTCGGGCACCATTTTGCAAATATCGAGACTACCGACTTGATTGATTGTTTTATTAAGGGAGGCAGTTAATTGCTTGACCCGCTGAGCATCTTTATGCCCTAGTGATGATTGATTTTGAGATTGAAGTAGGTTCACTAGAGCGCTGATATTTTTCTGAGTTGCTACTGCATCGTTGAAGGGAAAAATAGCCACGTAAGCCAGGGGAAATAATTGATCGTTGCTATCAATTCTGAAAGTGAGAATTGTTTTTCGAGCGCTGACTTCCAAACTGGGAGGATGAGCGATCCCCGGATAATGCTTAGAGAGGTGATGATAAGTAGTGGCTAGTGCTAAATTTGCTTCTAAATCTAACGGTGCATCTACGATAATTCGGACGGTTGGCAGCGTTTCATTGAAGAACTTTTTTGATTCTTCAGTGGTAAGACGAAAAATTTCCGTGCGATCGCCATCCGGACTCAAGTCAACCCACTCGCAGGTCACTCCTTCGGTTTTCAGGCCGAAACGGGAGACTGCATACAGTTTTGCCCCGGTTAGAATCGCCCCGGTCAAGTCAGCTCCAATCCAATCGGCTTTAATCAATCGAGCTTGGGTAAGATCGGCGTGAACTAAGCTGGCATTGAGTAAATTAGCATTGCTAAGGTCTGCGCCGATTAAGTTAGCTCCGCTTAATTTTGCGCCGCTTAAGTCTGCCCAACGCAGATTTGCACCGCTTAAGTCTGCCCAACGCAGATTTGCGCCGCTTAAGTCCGCTCCGCTGAGATTTGCGCGACTGAGATTGGCTTGTCTTAGTTCTGTCTCTCGGAAATTGGCACCGCTCAAGTCGGTGCGGCTCAAGTCGGTGCCATTTAAGTTTGCCTGCTCCAAGTTGGCTCCCGTCAAAAAGGCACCCCGGAGGTTGGCTTCATTCAAACTGGCGCGACTGAGATTGGCTTCTCTAAGAGTGGCTTCACGCAAATCAGCACCGCTGAGGTTCGCTGATTTGAGATTGCATCCACTCAGATCGGCGCGAATTAGCTCGGCTCGAATCAAGACCGCTTGAATGAGCTGCGCCCCCCCCATATCCGCTCGAATCAGGTTAGCAACGTTGAAGTTTGCCTGGTTTAAGATGGCATTGCTAAGATTGGCTCCACTAAGCCTCGCGACATTAAGTTTGGCTTGAGTCAAGTTAGCGGCTTCGAGATTGGCACCGCTGAGATTCGCCACGCTTAAATTAGCGCCTGTCAAATTAGCGCCGCTGAGGTTGATGCCACTCAAGTTTGCCTCACTCAGGTCAATTGCCGCGAAGTTTCGCGCACCGGCTGCGTATCTTACTATCAGTTCATCGACATTCATTTCGAGCCACCTTGCCAGCATTCTCATTTTATGGTTAGGAGGAGGGCGCTACCAGCAAGCCTTGAGGTTCATTTGTCGTTTTGAGTGGCTGGGTGAGTTTGCAGCAGATGAACCCTGGCTTTGCTTGCGTTGAGTCGGGATTTTTCCCCGGCATCTATCTAAAGTTGTACAAAGTTGTACAAGCACTAATCTAGCGTGCCCCTCTGTAAATCTTAGAAGTAAGTTCAGTGAGGGCATCCTCAGAGTGATGAAGGATGAATGAAGAAATCTATTATGCTCCCTACCTCATCTGTTTGGAAGGGCTTTACTTTAAGAAAATAGTCGTCCAGCCATTTTGACAGAAGCCTAACGAGCGGCTGATTGGATCGTGGGGTAAGTTGGCACTGTATGCTAGAACATCATGCTAGAACATCGGTACAGTAGTCCCAGAGAGAACCCCTCTCCAGCCCTCCTTGTTTCGGGGAGACAGCTAAATTGCTCTTGTCTTCCTCATTTTGAGGAGATTTAGGAGCTTATACCATTTTAGATTTTGGATTTGAGATTTTGAACTGTAGAAGACTTGCGGCGATGGCGCAGCGCTGACTTGTCAGTTCGCGTCTGAGCCAGTAGCCATTTCCAGCAAGTTATTTGTGGCGGCCTTACGGTGAAATAGTATTAGACAGAACCATGAATATTGGGATTGTAGGGTTGGGGCTAATTGGCGGCTCGCTGGGTTTGGACTTACGAGCGGCTGGCTATCAGGTTTTGGGGATCGCGCGTCGAGAGCAAACGTGTGTTGATGCGATCGCGCGTGGGGTCGTAGATGATGCGAGTGTGGATCTGGCACTCTTGGCAGCTGCCGATGTAGTTTTTGTGTGTACGCCCATTAGCGCGATCGCCCCAACCGTACAGCAGCTGATTCCTCATTTGTCTGCCAACGCCATCATCACAGACGTGGGTTCGGTCAAAAAGCCGGTGGTGGAAGCGCTAGAACCGATTTGGACGAACTTCGTGGGGGGGCACCCGATGGCGGGGACGGCAGAAAGTGGTCTGGAAGCAGCTCAGACTCAGCTATTTGCTGGGAAAGCTTATGTATTGACGCCGGTGAAGACGACGCCCCCAGCAGCCGTGAATATTGTCGAGGAAATCGCGCGATCGCTCAAAGCTAAAATCTATCAGTGCCGTCCAGAAGATCACGATCGCGCGGTGGCTTGGATTTCTCACTTGCCGGTGATGGTGAGTGCTGGTTTAATTAATGCCTGCATCAACGAAACCGACCCAGCGGTTCTAGAATTAGCGCAACAATTGGCGAGTTCTGGCTTCCGGGATACCAGCCGCGTCGGCGGAGGCAATCCAGAGTTAGGCGTGATGATGGCGCGGTACAATCGCGGGGAATTACTGCGAAGCCTTCAACAATATCGAACCGGACTCGATCAAATTATTTCTCAAATTGAACAAGAAGACTGGAACGCATTGCAGGAAAAACTTTCTATCAACCAGCAGACCCGACCGAAATTTTTAAACCTCGAATAGGTTTCTTGCAAAAAGCGCGATCGCTCTACCGGACTATCGCCCATTAGGCAACGACAGCACAATCTGCCGCAAATGCGATCGCTTTCCTTCGCTACTAGCTACCTGTTAGTTTTTCCAACTTTGCTCCGCAAATTTTGCAAAACCGAGCATCTGTATCATGGGATGATAAACCGCAAGTAGGACAAAGGGTTTCTACCTGATTAGCTGTTTTAACCAATCGCTTGATCAAGTCGCCCAATTGCCAAGGAATCAGAGCAATTCCGGTCAAAATCATTAAGACTGTCATCAAGCGACCTCCTTGTGAAATTGGTGTTACATCGCCAAATCCAACTGTTGTCATTGTGACAATAGAGAAATATACAGCATCCAAAAAAGTAGCGAATACTTGAGGATTTACTGGATGCTCAACTTGATAAATCAAGCCGGAATAAACAAATATGATTGCTAATAAAGTAAATAATATTCGAGCTGAAATCTCTCCATCTTCATTGATGGTGCGACCAAATAATCTTTTACCTTCTATAAATCGAAGAAATCGCAAAATCCTAAACCATCGAAATACCCGGATAAAGCTGATATCTACCACTCCTAATAAAAATGGCAATATTGCTACTAAATCTATAATTGAATAAACACTTAATATATGTTGAACTTTATTGTCTGCACACCATAAACGAATCAAATATTCCCATGCAAAAAGTAGAAAAATTGCATAGTCTATAGTATTAAGATTAATTCGGACGTAATTTGGGAGTGGATAGGTTTCGATAACAAAAATTGCTGAAGACAGCAAAATCATTCCTGTAATTAGGAAGTTGAACGCTTTTCCTGTTGGTGTTTCAATGTCTTCTAAATAAAAAGCAATTTTTTGCCGCATCTAGATAAAATCACAAAACGAAAAGTGGCAGCTTGATATCAAACAGGAGAAAGTCGGGTAATCGATAATCGGTAAAAATCTTTAAAGATAGAGCGATAAATCACGTTTGAATTTTGAATTAATTATTTTGAATAACTCAAAGTTTTTGTTTCTTTTTTAACAAAGCAAACCTCAGTGATAGTTGCTCAACTCCCAAAAAACAGCAGCGAAAACCCACTTAAGTATAGGAGCAAAATTAAAAAACTCTCGAAGCTAATATTTCCAATTCCATGTGTTTCCCGCCGCAACAAGCCCAAAACTAGAATGACGGTCATCAGGATCGTCAACGCGAGCGCAAAAATCTGAGGCTGTGCCAAAGCATGATAAATCGAACCCTGCCGATAAGCAAAGTCAGAGAACGCCACCAGCATCACATCGAAGCTATTTCCCCCGATAACGCCACTCACCGCAAGCGTCAGCGCCCCTCGTCGCACCGCCGCGATGGTTGTTACCAGTTCCGGTAGGGCAGTTGACAAAGCGGTAAAAAGCCCTCCTACCATCGTTTCGGAAAGACCGCTGTGCATAGAGATCGAGATTCCAGCTTCCGCCACAAAATAACCGGCACCGGCAAGCAGCCCCGCCAGCAAAGCGAACCTTAACCACAACACAGTCAATTTAGTACCCTCGGAATTATCTGCCTCCGGTTCGTCAACTTGCGTTTCCGCAGTCCGCCGAGGCCACCACATTGGTGTAGTTTGAGCCTCTGCCGCCAAACGCAAGCCGAAGATATAGGCAGATGGGATTAGGAACGAGGCGGGATGAATCCCAAAAACACTGACATCTGGCCCAGACATTGCCATCAGAGGAATTGCCAATAAAGCAACCAAGAGTGTTGCCTGCATCAGATTTGGCACGGAGGCAGCTGCGTGTGTCAGGTTGGCTTTACCATACGCAAGATCGGCAATACTAAGAAATGCTGTTTGGGCGGCAATCCCTCCCAAAGCACTACTGATGGCAAGTTCGGCGTGACCTCCAGCAGCGGCGGTGACAGAGGTAACAATTCCTGCTAATGAGGTACTACCGCCCAGAAACAAGGCACCCATCAGTGCTTCCCCAAGACCCGTTTCATCCGCTAGGCAATCCGCTGTGCTTGCCATCTTGGTTCCCACAACGGCAATAACCACGGCAGCGATTAAAAAAACACTAATACTCAGGGTTAAGGATTCAAACACATCCACCCACTACGGTTCGGCTAAATTTTTCAATGCAAAATATCTGATTGCTTCAAGCAGAATTTGTCAGGGGAAAATATCTCCTTCGCCCTCTTTAAAAGGAGGGAAAAGGTCTCATAGCAACGTTTTCCGGAGAGTTACGGGTTCTCCAAATACGGCTAAGCAGACCGTATTTTATTTGGGGATATGTCCTCTAAAATTTTAATTTTTTGAGTAGATAACCGGAATTGTATTAATATATCCACCGCTTTTGTCTGCTATTTACGGTCAAAGTAAGCACCTTGAGAATGGCTCCCTAAAGATCATTATTCCTTACACATCTTGCCAGGTGCCTGTACTAGAAGTCAGATTCAGCAAAAGTTTCTCGTGGAGCGATCGCTCTTTTTGTATGCTCCTATACACGGGTTCTCGCATTTCTTACCGCCAACTACAACAATCAGCGAAGCGACAGCGCGGCACATCTAAAATAGCGAGTGTGATTTTACAACAGAAAAAGTCAGCATGAAACGCGATCGCATTGCACCCGAACCCGGTCAAGAGTCCGTATGGGATTACCCTCGTCCTCCGCGTCTTGAGGAATCATCCAAGCACATCCAAATCATCTTCAACGGCGTCACAATTGTCGATACCCAGCGGGCAAAGCGCGTACTGGAAACCAGTCACCCGCCTGTCTACTACATTCCTCCGCTAGATATCAAAATGGAATACCTGGTGCGAAGCATTCAGGGATCGTTTTGCGAGTGGAAGGGAGGTGCTGTCTACTACACAGTCGTTGTCAGTGACAAACAGGCACCGAATGCTGCTTGGGGTTATCCCGATCCCACACCAAGCTTCGCCAGCATCAAGGACTATCTCGCTTTCTATCCCCAGATGATGGATGTTTGTTCGGTCGATGGAGAACAAGTGCAGCCGCAACCTGGAGGTTTCTACGGCGGCTGGATCACCAGCGATATTGTTGGCCCGTTCAAGGGTGAGCCAGGAACCTGGGGCTGGTAGCATTTGCCAGGGGTGTACAGCATCTATACACCCCTACTGCGCCTAGAACTAATTTAAGAAAATCCGGTCAATCCTTGGCATTGCCGTCTCTTCCACCATCGTTCTGGCGTGCGTTCCGGGTCTTCATCCTCAAAATAGGTCGGGACGCTACTCTCCGTAAGCGGGAGGTTTTGATTATTAAGAGTGGAATCCTCTGCTGACCCGTTTTTGTCGAGGTTACAGAAGAGTGGCGAATCGACAGAGGCGGCGTCAGTCTCATCCGATCGGTTCTCTATTTTTGCAGAGGTGGCATCAGGTTTACTGCCAAAACTTCTCAGATCGTAAGTAGCCGAATTGTTAGGGAATGGCATTGTTTTATAACCGCTGAATAAACTAAATTTGAAACTTTTAAACAGAAAGATGTTCTACTTTGGAGTATAGCTTATTGAAAATAAGTTTCAATAAGTTTTGTGACTTAAAGCTAGAGAAAGCCACTGGTATATCCTCAGCCGTTCTAGCGAGCAGTGTTTGCGACAGAAAGAGAAATTACAAAGAATATCTTCTGTGAGCGATCGCGCAATTCAGTTATCGTGGGAAGCCCTTCTTGGTCTAGAATGCGCTTGTCGAGAAGGGTATTCTTAAATCATGGCAAATCAACAGTATCCGATTCCCGTTGTCGTCAACGGTGCGGCTGGAAAAATGGGTCGCGAAGTCGTCAAAGCCGTTGCTCAAGCAGACGATATGACTTTGCTGGGGGCAATCGATCGCTCTTTGGAATACCAGGGTCAAGACGTTGGAGAAGTGGCGGGTTGCGAACCCTTGGAAGTTCCCATTGTCAGTGACTTACAAGGGATGCTGGTGCTAGCGACCCAGGAAAAACAACAGGGCGTTATGGTTGATTTTACTCATCCTGACTCAGTTTATGAAAATGTGCGGACTGCGATCGCTTATGGCATCCGACCTGTCGTTGGCACAACTGGACTTAGCCCGCAGCAAATCCAAGAGCTTGCTGAATTTGCCGACAAAGCCAGCACGGGTGCCCTGATTATCCCCAACTTTTCCATTGGTATGGTGTTACTACAGCAGGCAGCTGTCCAGGCGTCCCAATACTTTGACCACGTTGAAATTATCGAGTTACACCACAACCAAAAAGCCGACGCTCCTAGCGGTACCGCCCTTCAAACTGCCCAGATGTTAGGCGAACTGGGTAAAACCTACAATCCACCGACGGTAAAAGAAACTGAAAAACTACCCGGTGCTAGAGGTAGCCAAGCCGATGAGGGGATTCGCATCCACAGCGTTCGCTTACCCGGTCTCATCGCTCACCAAGAAGTGATGTTTGGGGCACCGGGTCAAATTTATACCCTACGCCACGATACTTCAGATAGGTCTTGCTATATGCCTGGTGTTCTTCTCGCCATCCGCAAAGTTATCCAGCTCAAATCCCTAGTCTATGGGTTAGAAAAGATACTATAAGTGGCTAATCCCTAATCGAAGGAGCGAAGGATTGCTCTTAAACAATTAGCCATCCTTCAATTAGCAATTCGCTTTTGAACAATATGTTAGTCCCATTAACGCGCAAGAAATTTGAAGACTTGATTCCCCAGATTGCCACTGGCCCGCAGTATGCGTACTGCTGGGGCAAGTTCCCAGACTTTTTAAAGCGATTGCTAATTTCTGTAGTAGCTGTGGTGGTGGTTTTACTCGTCGGCAAGTTTTTGCTGGGCGAGGATCTGAGCGCGATCACCTTTTTTCTGGGAATCATTGCGGGTCTTTACTGGTTGTGGGCACCCGTCTATTGGGCGAGTCTCCGGAATGCTTCTTATCGCCGCTACGCCTACAGTGGATTCTGGCGGGGTGAAGTCGTAGATATCTTTGTTTCTGAAGAGTTGATTGGCGAAGAGCAAACCGTCAACAATCGCGGGCAACTAGTGATTGTTGAAAATCGAGAGCGTCGGTTGAACATCGAAGTTGGGGATGAAACCGGATTTACAACCCAGATGCAAGTACCGCTGCGCCGCATCCATAAAGCAGTTAAACCCGGTCAAGTTGCTGAGATGGTCGTGCTGTCCAATCAGAAAGACCTGGGTCGGATTGCCAAGGTGACAGACATTTATATTCCCAGTCAAAATCTCTGGGTGAGCGACTATCCTTATTTGCGGCGGGACTTTTTTGAGGATGTCAGCCGTCAGTTAGGAGACACTGACGATGTTTCCTATCCTGAAGACCGTACTCCTAAGCGTAGGCGATCGCGTCGCCCTTGAATCGAGAACCGGCTAATGGCTAATGCCCGCCTCCCTGCCCTTAGCCGACACCATTCGTATCCTGCCCATAAGCTTGCCATGCTAAGTCAACTAAACCATTGACAATCGCCGCTGCTACCACCGCACTACCTTTACGTCCATCAATTCGGATGTGAGAAACTAGCGAATCATTCAGCCGTTCCTTGGCAACATCCACATCCACAAATCCCGAAGGCGTGCCAATCACCAATGCTGGTCGAATTTCTTCTGCCTCAATTAGCTCGACCAGGGAAATGAGAGCCGTCTGAGCCTGACCTACCACAAAAATTCCTTCTGGATAGCGTCTAGCGAGGGTTTCAATTCCCCAGGCAGCGCGGCTTTTGTCTTTTTGGGGCCGCGTTAGGGCTTCCATACTGCAATACACCGGATTAGCAAAAGTACTTTGGATCGTGGGGCTAATGCCGACTTGCACCATTGGCACATCTACCACGATGGTACTACGGGCTGCCAAAGCAGCTGCGCCAGCTTGGAGTGCCCGCTCAGAAAAGCGAATTAAAGACCGATATTCAAAGTCAGCGGTTGCGTAAATGACTCGACGCACAATCTCAAATTCCGCTGGTGAGAAGATGTGGTCGCCAATTTCTCGGTCAATGATTGCCAAACTTTGGGCATCCGTTACGTGCCATTCCATAGCGATTCGCTTTCAGCTTTTAGCTATCAGCTTACCAGCTAGCAGTCCGAAATGATTTTTGAAAACCAAAAGAGTGTTATTAAACGACAAAGAAATAAAGGAAGAGAAAGAAGATAAAAAGATGTTATGAAATCTTCTTGCTGTATGCAGGTATGTTTAGCAATTCGTTAAAAAAATCTGACAAATCAAATAGGATTGCGATATCAGCTTTTTCTGGGCAAGAGGTGTGAGGGGATGCCTCTTGCCTCTTGCCCTCATTCTCTGGCAAAGCCTGGAAATATTCTAGCCGCTGACGGATTTTTTCAAGTTTCCGGAGCCGAAGACTGAACGATCATTGGTGATAGGTAAGCGACTAAAGCACCGATGAAAAAACCGGCGAAGTTGCGAAACAGGGGCAACCACTCCGAGGTGCGAGTGACAACGGGGCCGAGACCAAAAGCAATGAATAGAATTCCCCACAAGGGAGAGAATATTAAAGCCCACTGCCATGCAAAAATTTGTCCCTCTTTGCGGGGTACAGCGGCAAAGCCGCAGATAATTCCGCCCACAATGGAGGTAATTAGAGTGAGAATCCACTGTTCTCTGGGCAGTCCGGGTACAACCCGGCAACCGCCCTGACGCAGACAGGTTTGAATGGTTTCTAATGATTGAATGATGGCTTGGTCTTCGCCATTTTCGCGCACGAAGTAGAGATTGCCGAAGCGCGTTTGCAACTCAATCCAGAAGGTACGGGGCATGAGTTTATAAGCGTCATCGCCTACATTAAAATTGAGAATATTACCGCCGCGTTGGTCGGCAACCAGCAACACGCTTTTATTATCCAAGCTCCAATAATCTTTTAAGGCAAGACCAGGGGTGCGGTCGTATTGAGTTAATACCCGCAGCTTCCAACCTGTTTCTGCTTCAAAACTCTCTATGTTTTTGACCAATCCCTCTTCCTGAATATTTGTCAAGGCTTTGGCTAAGTCAATGATTGGGGTAGGAGTCTCCGGCAGTAAGTCGGGATTGTTATAGGCGTGAGCAACGGGAGCGATCGCCCAAATGGACAAAGCCAGGAAAAATGCGACTAAAGATGCCACAATTCGTTGTTTAGGAAGAGGCTTCATTGGCAGTTCGGTTTCTTTAAAAGCGAATGGGTTAGGTAAACTAATATTTCTTTACACTTGTTTACCATATTTTAATACAAGGAGTCTCTAGGGGTATCTATTCAGGAGGGGAGAGGGAAAAGGACTAAGGATAAGGACTGAGGGCTGAGGGAAAAGGGGAGAGGGAAGAGAAAAAAGGGGTGATTCCATGCCAGCTTTGATGTTGCATGGAATCACCCCTGACTCTTGTGCTGCTCTGGTGCGATGTCTACTGCGATGTCTACTGCACTAACTAAGTTTTCCGAAACCGGGTGGGGTCAAGCCGCATCAAACCCATAATCAGCGCTACTCCTACAACAGCGCCTCCTAAGTGAGCAAAATGGTCTACCCCGTCTTGAATCCCAGTTTGTTGAAATTCAAAGAACACTCGCTCAATCACAAACTGACCCAAAATCAGAACTTCCAAGACTTTGCGCCAATTCCAGCTCAACTTAATCAACACGCTGACCGCGAATAAGCCAAAGACGGCTCCCGAAGCCCCTAAAGAATAGATTGGCCCATGCTGGAAAAGCCAACTCATCAGACTAGCGCCCAGTCCGCAGATGATGTAGGAAGCGACCACCCCGAAGATCCCTTCCTCTTCCTCAACTAGGCGACCAAAGATATAAAGAAAAAATAGATTTCCCGACAAGTGCGCCCAGCTGGCATGACAAAACATCGCCGTGAAGAACTGATAAAAGGCTGGGCGGGCATGATTGAGATATAAACCTTGAAGATTGAGGCTGAGAATATGGTCAGCAATAAAGATAACTAGGTTGATCAAAATCAGGGCAAAAACACCGTTGTATTGGGTGTTTCGTCTGCGGTTTGATGAACGATCCTCTAGTAGCAAGTCAGTTGCAGAATCGGTCGGTTCTGAGTTTCCCTGATTCTTTCTCATAGCTGGTATTCTCAACGGCATCTGTATTAATAATCTTCTGAGTCTGACGACTCCCACCCCTGATAATTTTTATGAGAAGTGGAGGCATTTTCAGTGTCTTGATAAGAATCACCGTATCCACGAGGCTCAAAACCATTTCTTTGCCCTGGTGGCAAACGATCGATTGACCTACGCCCTCCCGTAGGACGCTTGAAAGTTTTCCAAGCAGCTTTCACACCGGCAAAGACGCTGCGGGTGCCAACTTGCACGTTTTGAGCCTGCTTCTTAGCACCGCTAATGCTTTGATCGACTTGTTTAACAACTTGACTGGCGCTCTTGACGCCTTCATTGACATCATCGGTCAAGTCACTAATTTCCAAACCCGTCAGGCGAATTGATTCTAGTGTGGGGGGCATTTCTCGGTTTAGCGTATCTGCTAACTTTTCTACGCTGCGAGCTGCCCGCGCTAATTCTTGTACCGCTGGCAGCAGCGATACTAAGACGGCAGCTAAGCTAACCGCCACCAGTAAAACCGACAATCCTAACCAAAATAAGGGTTCAGTCACTCTTGCGATCGCCTATCGTCTGTGGTTACAAGGGGGCGTGCATCAGCCTGGACTTCTTCCTCCGTGATTTGTTTGAGTGCTTCTTGTTCGCGTGCAGAGGCTTCAATTCCAGCAGTGATCGCCTGTTTTAATCTCAAAAGCGTTTCATCCCAGTTTCGCAGTGCTGATTCTGAGAGGCGGTCAGCTTGCAGTTGCACGCTGGTCGATAGGTCTTCGGCTAATTCTGGTAAGGCATCGGCAGATTTTTTTAACAGCCGCCGCGTGTCTCGACCTGTACGAGGGGCAACCAATAATCCGGTAATGGTTCCAAGAGCGCTGCCTAGCAGCAGACCACCAATAAATGATCCAGCACGGTTGTTTGACATTTTCTAGTCTCTATGTCTTAATTCCAATTTTAGGCAGTTTTCCTTAATCCGTCGTCGGTACAGGCAGCAATACGAGTACCTTTGGAAAAAGAAAATCGCCCTTATCTTAACAGCAGTGGTTTAGGTAGTTTCAACTTCTGCGCCAGAAGCGCTGCGTTATTCCTATGGACTTTGGCTTATTCCGCAGCCAGAGTTTTTGTCCCAAACCGAACAATGCCAAAATTTTTTGCACCCGTTGTAGTTGAGGATCGAGTTGCTGATATCGCTCTGTGAGCAAATTAGCCCCAAGCTGACCTTTAGAAAGAATCTTGGGGGCACCCCTTAGCACGTTATAAGTATTCCGCTCGGCCGCGAGTAAAATCTTTGTAATTTTTGCCAGACGCGATCGCAGTTTTCGGATTTTCCAGGCAACATACAACAGCATCAGCGAGAGCAGCACATTGAAACCCACAACAATTGTCACCATCTCTCATCCTGAAAGCACCTAGCCTCTTTAGTTTGACTCATCTACCGCTTTTTGAGCGTTCATTTCCTGCTTCATCAACCCCTCAGCTACCTTGCTAGTAGGGAGTGCTTAGGGTTGGATAATTTTCTGAGTTGAGGAGACTTGAAAGATCGTGAATTTATTAACCTCCCATTCCCGATCTAGGGGCGTATTTGCGCCATGCCCTTATGGAATCTGATAATACATACAAAAAGGATGGGCAAAATACCCATCCTCAGAAACCTTGTCTTACTGACTGATTGAGAAAGCTATTAACACACTACTCGCTCTGGGTCGGGAGAGCCGCAGTGGTTACAGGTAGGTTAATCGTTTGCCCATTCCGAAGCACCTCCATCTGTAAACTACTGCCCACCTGGCTCCTTTCTACTTGCTGTTGTACTGTGTCTGTGTCTGTGACCAATTGACCGTTGATTTTTTGGATAACATCTCCCGTGCGTAACCCTGCATTGGCAGCAGGGGAGTTTCTCATGACTCTGACGACAAGGATGCCGCGATCCGCATTGATATTCACGCGACTGTTGGAATCTTCATTGATTTGCTGTTTGACTTCAGGCGTGAGTTTCACCATCTGGATGCCCAGATAAGGATGTTGCACGTTGCCAGTCGTCGCCAGCTGATTGCCAATGCGTTGAGCGGTATTGATAGGAATCGCAAAGCCTAATCCTTGGGCACCCCGGATAATCGCTGTATTCATCCCAACCACTTCACCTTTGGCGTTCAGCAGTGGCCCGCCTGAGTTACCCGGATTAATCGCCGCATCTGTTTGGATAAAGTTTACCCGCTTATCGGGAACGCCAACTTGAGAGCTAGAGCGTCCGGTGGCACTAATAATCCCTGTTGTGACGGTATTATCTAGACCCAAGGGGTTACCGATAGCGATCGCCCATTCCCCAGGTCTCAGCCGATCTGAATCACCCAAACGCACCGTCGGCAGATTATCCGCCTGAATTTTAACGATGGCGACATCTGTTACCGGATCTGTACCCATCACCTTACCTGTAAAGGTGCGCCCATCCTTGAGAATGACGTTTACAGTGTCGGCACCAGCGACTACATGGGCATTGGTGAGAATTTGACCATCCGTATTGATAATAAAGCCCGATCCCGTACCCCGTTCCACTCGCTCTTGTGGGCCAGTCGGCAACTCAGCGCCAAAGAACCTGCGGAAGAGGGGGTCATTGAAAGCGTCAGGGAGTTGTTGTGTCACCGTGCGGGAAGAATTAATCCGCACCACTGCTGGTCCCACCTTGTCCACAACTTCTGTAACAAAGTTAGTGTCTGTGCTAAGTGGTAGTTGTGCCTGAGCAACCGCAACTCCTGGGGTTAGAGACACTTTAGAAGTAGACTCCTTGGAGGACAGCAGGGTATTTGACCCCAGATAGCCGCCTGAGAAGGTGACACCAGCTCCCAGCAGCACCAGCGATACATAGGTGGCTGCCTTTTGCCAGGGTTTAGGTGCCGAAGCGTCAAATCCTTTCTGGTTGGGTTGCCTGGAATTATAATCGCTATCTTGCTGTTTGCTTTTCATTGTTGACACCTGCGACAAGGAAGTTAAAATTCTGTACGCTTGGCTCTGGTGAAGACAGCTCTGTTATCCGCTGGTTTACCAAGTGCGTCCGCGTGAAAACGCTATGTAAATTTGCCTGTATAGATGCTTTGTTTAACATCTCTACATCTCTTAATTTAGACATCTCATGTGACGTGCTTGTGACGTTGATGTTGCACTCTAATGAAAATTCTTGGGGCTGGAGAGGAGATATCTACTTTTTGGAATACCTCTCAAAGGAGCAGCTTTGCCCCACTCGCCCGCATACGATCAAACGTAAGCGAGTGCCTAATTGTTCGGGCGTCCCAGAAGCGGCTGACTCATTCACCAAAATCACGGGTAATTCATGTGAAAAATATTACTAAGCGCCCACCGGGTTTAGTGGCAATCGTTATTTACAAAATCTTCAGTGCTTTACTGCTTGCGGTGATTGCGATCGCTTTAGGATTAACAGTCAAAGAACATCAGCTTTTGGTTGATTTTTCAGAATCTTGTGCTTTAGAAGGTAAATTAGACATTATTAAATGGACTTTGGACAAGATTTTAAATTTTAACCCTAAAACTTTGCAGTTTACCAGCATAGCTGTTGGACTCTACGCGATTTTAACTGCGATTGAGGGAATCGGTCTTTGGTATCAAAAAGGTTGGGCAAAAATATTAGTTTTGGTACTGGTAGGGATTAGTATTCCACCTGAAATTTTTGAGCTATTCCGCAGAATATCGCTACTAAAGCTAGCAGTTTTTTTGGTAAATTTAGCTGTGTTTTGGTATTTGTTGCGTCATTCACTCTCTACCCGCGATGATGGGCAATCGCAGTAAAAATTGAAACCCGGCTTGAGCAGACAGCGATCGCTAACTTTAAAATCCCAGATTGGATATTTTTGATTAAAAGTTACTTGACTTAATTTAGCTGACCCCTGTTCTGACAGCTTTAGGAAGCGTTTACATGGTAGCCAGCCTTTTTAGACCCTACTCAGAAATTGGACTGTTATGATGGACTGACAATCCAGCAGTTTATATTGGCTATTTTCTGACTCTATGAACCGTTTAAAAGCTGAAGTTGTCCCTAAACCAAAAATCCAAACGTACCTAATCCGCTTGATGTATGACTTATATACCCAGTATTACGATGGCAGCAGTTGGGAAATTTTTCAACAGGATTTGAGTAACAAAGATTATGTAATCCTGCTGTGGAATGAAGAGGAAAAACTTCAAGGTTTTTCCACACTGGCGATTCTTTCGTTTGAATTTGAAGGAAAGCCGAAACGTGCTATTTTCTCCGGCGATACGATTATCCATCATCAATATTGGGGAGAACAAACCCTGCCATTGGCGTGGTGTCGTCTGGCTGGGAAGATTAAAGGCGAAGCAATGGAGCAACCTTTATATTGGTTTCTAATTGTTAAGGGATACCGGACGTATCGCTACTTGTCGGTATTTGCCCAACGTTTTTATCCGACTTGGCGATATCCAACGCCAGTAAATTATCAGGCGTTGATGGATTACCTAGCTCAGACAAAATTTGGAGATGACTACGATCCTGCGAGTGGGTTAATTCGCTTTCCCTCGTCGCTAGGGCATTTGCGAGGAAGCTGGGCAGAGATTAAAGAAGGATTTCAGCATAAACCAGATGTGCGCTACTTTTTAGAACGGAATCCAGAATATTACAAAGGACATGAATTGGTGTGCTTGATGGAGTTGAGCGAGGAGAATATGCGATCGCACGCTCAACGCGGCTTCCTAGAAGGCTTGAGGGATGCGCGGAGTGAGGGATGAAGGGATACGCGATCGCTAGTTGAACCGACGCGCCAAGACGATATCTGCATCAGTTATGAGTTGGTGCAAAATCACAACGAATTGACTGATTTTACCTTTGAGAAAAAGTGGGAAATCGGCCAAAAATGGAAGCTGAATTTGACATAAGTATACATTAAAAAAAATAAGCCAAGATTAAACGAATTAATAGAATAAAAACTGGATTTTTTTAATTAGCTATACAAACTGAATTGCATTGTGGGCTGTTGCAAATATAATTAATGTAAGCCTCAGCTATCTACCAAAGGAGCAGTGCTTTTGATTATTCTTTTTTCTTTCACCCTTTTTGTTAGTGCTTTCCTCCTTTTCTGGGTACAATTGATGGTTGCCAAGATGATTCTGCCTTTATTAGGCGGATCTCCATCAGTATGGAACACTTGCCTATTCTTTTTCCAAGCAATTTTATTACTAGGTTATGGCTATTCCCACATCACAACGAGTTGGTTTGGGGTTCGCCACCAAGCTGTTATTCACACTATTTTTCTGCTATTACCAATAGCCTTTTTACCCGTTACTCCTGCTAAGAATTGGATTCCTCCTCATGATGCCAATCCTATCCCTTGGCTGTTATTTTTGCTGCTTTTTTGTGTCGGATTTCCCTTTTTTGTGGTTGCTACCAGTGCGCCTTTAGTGCAAAAGTGGTTTGCTGAGACAGGACACCCAGCGAGTTCCGATCCTTATTTCCTCTATACTGCGAGTAACCTGGGCAGTATGTTAGGGGTTCTCAGCTACCCCATCTTAATTGAACCAAATTTTTCGCTGACACACCAAAGTTGGCTATGGACAATCGGTTACGGATTATTGGTTTTGCTCACTCTAGGATGTGCAGTATGCCTATGGCGATCGCCTGAAAAATTCAACAGTTTACAAGCGGGTAACGCCGGGTTTATTCAAAATGCTTCTGGGGACGCCAATGTAGGCAACAAATCCGCGCTTACAGAAGAAACTCCCACGATTCGACAGAAAGCACAATGGGTATTACTATCATTTTTACCCTCTAGTTTACTTCTAGGAGTTACCACTTATCTAACGACAGACATTGCAGCAATTCCGCTTTTGTGGGCAATTCCTTTAGCGATTTATCTATTAACATTTATTTTAACTTTTGCCCGTAAACCACTTTTGCCTCATAAAGTTTTAGTGGCAATTTTACCTTTATGGTTGACTATACTAATAATTTTATTTTTAATTCAGGTGATGCAGCCAATATGGGTATTATTTCCCTTACATTTGGCAGGATTTTTTGTGGCGGCTTGTGTTTTTCATGGAAAATTAGCTCGAAGTCGTCCCAGTACGCAGTATCTCACTAATTTTTATCTGTGGATTTCTGTCGGGGGTGTCCTCGGCGGATTATTTAATGCAATCGCGGCTCCGCTTTTATTTCAATCTGTCCTGGAGTATCCTCTGATTATGGTACTTTGTCTCCTCCTTATGCAAACTTCTAAGGAGGCAGACGATCCCCTATCTAACCTACAGCGACGTTTAACTTTTCCCATCAGTTTAGGTCTTTTAATCGGCACTTTGCTGGTTGGTTTTACTGGCAAGAATTTTACGAATAACCTGATAGGCGACCTTATCGGTTTTAGCATCCTAGCTGGCATTTTTTACGCCTTCAATCTACATCCAATCCGGTTTGGTTTAGGCTTAGTTTTGGTTGTTTTAATTAGCCAGTTTTCGATAGGAACTCTCGGTGGTATTCTCGATACCGAACGCAGCTTTTTTGGCGTCTATCGGGTTTTAGATGATAGGCGCGGCAGCTATCATAGTCTTTTGCATGGAACGATCCTGCATGGGAAACAAAGTCTCGACCCAAAACGGCACAATGAACCTTTAACTTATTTTTATCCTACTGGTCCCATTGGGCAATTATTTAGCTCTTTGAATCAAACAAAACCTCCAAAAAATGTTGCGGTGCTAGGGTTGGGAATTGGGACGCTAGCTGCGTACTCAGAATTGGGGCAACAATGGACTTTTTATGAAATCGATCCGACTATTGAAAGGTTAGCTCGTGACACTCGTTACTTCACCTTTTTACAGAATTCAAAAGCGCCATTATCTGTAGTTTTAGGGGATGCTCGGTTGCGATTTACTGAAGTTCCAGATAATCGCTATGACCTGATTTTCATGGATGCTTTCAGCTCGGATTCAGTCCCCATCCACCTAATAACGAAGGAAGCCATTCAGCTTTACTTGAGTAAGTTAGCTAAAGAAGGGTTAATTGTCATTAACATTTCTAATCGATTCCTGAATCTTGAGCCGGTTTTGGGCGCTTTAGCTCAGGATTTAGGATTGTCTACACTGAGGCAGAGAGAAGCAGATATTTCTGAATCTGAGCGGGAAATCGGGAAATCTCCTTCTCACTGGGTGCTATTTGCTCGTAATCAAAAAGATTTGGGCAATCTCGTCAGTGACTCGCGCTGGCAACCCATTCCGGAAACAAAATCAGCGCCTCTGTGGACAGATGATTTTTCTAATATCTTCCGAGTATTACGTGCCTTTGCAGCTAGAAAAGCCGGGTGAATGACAGATGCGATGCGATCGCACGCCGTATACAATCTACCGTAGCTGCCGTAATACTTTGATTTGTGAGGTGTTGAGTGTGGATGAGTTGGCAAAAGCATCGAGATAAGGAGGCTGATTCAAATAAATTGATTGAGGCGCTGTCTCGGTAGCCATTCTCTTGGCTTTTTCTTTAATTGATTTGAGTACCAGACGAACGACCCATGAAGAGAGTTGTGGATTTTCATCTATTTCGGTCATCAGAGCATCTAAATCGTTAACAATCGCCATCATTGGGTAGTTCAGGTCTTTTTGCATGACTTTCGCTCTTTATTTTCAATATTTGCTCGATTTACGCCTAAATCGCTCAGATTGAGCGATCAGCGTGTTCTTGTTGCGGTACTTACTTAAAATAAGAAACTTTTGCATAGCCCACAATCGTTGTTGTGTCACTCTCTTAGCCGACTTTCTACCCTGATGCTATTTCTGTGTTCTTTTTTAGCCGATGTAGTTGGCTACTCCTTGCTGTATCAACACTTGCGGCTTGGGGAAAAACGAGCGATCGCGCTTTGAAGTCCAAACAACTACTGCCTCTAGCAGTAGACAATTCTTCAACCGGCACACACAATCAAATTGAAATTTTTTTTCCTGAAGTAGAAGATGGGAATCAATCGAAGTGACAATGCCATGTTAAATCCGCCTGATTCCCCGCCATTAAGCGCAACCCTACCCTGATAGAGCCTGCGGCTCCAGCTTTCCTTGCCAAGAGCAGGTAGGGATTAGGGTGAGGTTCTGGCATTGCCCACCCCTACTTAACTCAGATGTGAATAAAAAAGGGGGGACTTTTCAGCCCACCCTACAAGAGACTATTTCCTAGCTATTAGCCCAACAGAGCCTTCGCCTTCGCGACTACGTTATCAACATTGAAGCCGAACTTCTCTAGAGCAACTGGCCCTGGAGCAGAAACGCCAAAGCGGTCAATGCTAATCATCGCGCCTTCATTTCCGAGGTAACGGCACCAGCCGAAACTAGAAGCGGCTTCTACAGCTAGGCGCTTAGTGACAGCCTTGGGTAATACAGATTCCCGGTAAGCTTCATCCTGCTCGTCGAACAACTCCCAGCTGGGCAGGGAAACGACACGGACTTTCTTCCCTTCACCGCGCAACTGGTCTGCTGCCTTGGCGCAAAGTTGCAGTTCGCTTCCGTTGCCAATCAAGATAATCTCAGGCGTGCCATCGCTATCGGAAAGGATGTAACCACCCTTAGTGGTGCCTTCAATCGAAGTGCCAGCCAAGTTGGGCTGTGCTAAACGAGACAGCGCCAGAAGGGTCGGACGATGCTGGTTAGCTGCCTCAATCGCCACTTTATAACAACCAGAGGTTTCGTTTCCATCAGCAGGACGCATTACCGTTAGCTGGGGAATAGCCCGCAGGGAGGCAATCGTTTCCACAGGTTGGTGAGTAGGGCCATCTTCACCTAACTGGATTGAGTCGTGGGTCATTACCCAGATCACGCCCGCATGAGAGAGCGCTGAGAGACGAATCGCTGCCCGCATATAGTCAGCAAAGACTAAGAAGGTTGCCCCATAGGGAATCAAACCTGTGCCGTGCAGAGCAATGCCATTACAAATCGCTCCCATACCGTGTTCGCGGACGCCAAAGCGCAGGTTGCGATTTTCGTAGTGACCTTTGAGGAAGTCCCCAGAACTCTTGATTAAGGTCATGCAGGAACCAGCCAAGTCAGCTGAACCACCCAAGAGTTCGGGTAAAATTCCAGCTAGAGAATTCAAGCATTTTCCAGAGTGATTGCGGGTAGCATCTGCTTTGTCTTCTGGGGTGTAGGTGGGGAGAACTTTGTCCCAACCTTCTGGCAGTTTGTTGCTAATTAGCCGTTCTAATTCAGCCGCTTCCTCTTCATATTTGGCTTTGTAATTTTCCCAGTTTTTATTCCACTCTTCCTCATACTTAGCACCGCGCTCGATTGCCTTGCGCCAATGGTTGAGGGCATCTTCTGGAACTTCAAAAGGCTCGTATTCCCAACCCAGATGCTCGCGAGTTGCTTTCACTTCATCCCCACCCAAGGCAGAACCATGTACGCCGTGGGTGTTGGCTTTATTGGGAGAACCGTAACCAATGGTAGTGGCAACTTTAATTAATGAAGGCTTATCAGTAACAGCTTTAGCGGCTTCAATTGCTTTGTGAATTGCCTCTAGGTCGGTGTTGCCGTCTTCTACGGTTAGGACGTGCCAGCCGTAGGCTTCATAGCGCTTGCCGACATCTTCGGTGAACGATAAATCGGTGTGACCGTCGATGGTGATTTTGTTGTCATCGTACAGGGCAATCAGTTTGCCCAGCCCCAGGTGTCCGGCTAGGGAACAAGCTTCGGCAGAGACGCCTTCTTGGTTGCAACCATCACCCAAAATTACATAAGTGTAGTGGTCTACGATCGTATGATCGGGCTTGTTAAATTTAGCTGCTAGATGAGCTTCAGCCATTGCTAAGCCTACAGCGTTAGAAATTCCTTGACCGAGGGGACCTGTAGTGACTTCTACGCCTCGAGTCATGAAGTTTTCCGGGTGACCGGGAGTTTTCGATTCCCACTGCCGGAACTGCTTGAGGTCTTCAATCGTTAAATCTTCGTAACCAGTTAAATACAGTAAGGCGTACTGTAACATGGAGCCGTGACCGGCAGAGAGGACGAAGCGATCGCGATTGAACCATTTGGGATTTTTTGGGTTATACCGCATAAAGCGGTCCCAAAGCACAAATGCCATTGGAGCCGCGCCCATCGGTAGCCCTGGATGCCCTGATTTTGCCTTCTCTACGGCGTCAATCGCCAGAAAGCGGACGGAGTTAATACAAAGTTCTTCGAGTGATTGGGTTGCAACGGCCATAATCTCTTCTACTTAACGACGGTTTAGCACGCTAATTGGCTGAGCGGGAAGTTGAATGCTCTGGATCGCCCTAAGCACCCATTAACCGATCATCCCATTAGCCGGATGGATGGGCAAGTCGTGGGCAGTATTAAGGGATCGCCATTCCATCGAAATAGGTGGTCTTGCTTACCCCATGTCGATTCGGAATGGGAGATCCCATACTTTGTGAGAAACAGGATAAATTATAAAGGGTGAAGGATTAAATTTTTTTCCCCTCACCCGACCCGCTGATATTTTTATCGCCCCTATCTGTACTTTTTAAATGCGAGTGTCACGTTGTGACCGCCAAACCCGAAAGAGTTCGACAGCGCCACCTCGACGGTTTGAGAGCGACTTTTATTGGGTACATAATCCAGGTCACAACCCGGATCGGGGTTTTCCAGGTTGATCGTGGGAGGAATCTGGTCTTGGGCGATCGCCATCACCGTAGCAACTGCTTCAATCCCGCCAGAACCCCCTAGCAGGTGCCCCGTCATCGATTTGGTGGAGCTAACCGCCACTTTGTAGGCAACACTCTCACCTAAAGCCTTTTTGATCGCTGCTGTCTCAGTCACATCGTTGGCTGGTGTGCTGGTTCCATGAGCATTGACGTAGCTAACTCGATCGGGAGCCAATCCTGCATCTTTCAAAGCTAGCTGCATGGCTCTACTAGCTCCTTCACCACCTGGAACGGGTGCAGTCATATGGTAGGCATCACAAGTCATGCCGTAGCCAACAATTTCTGCATAAATCCGAGCGCCACGGCTCAAGGCGTGTTCCAGTTCTTCCAACACTAAAATGCCAGCGCCTTCACCCATGACAAAGCCATCGCGATCGCGATCGAAAGGACGACAAGCATGAGCCGAGTCGTCATTGCGCGTCGAAAGTGCCCGTGCTGAAGAAAATCCAGCCAACGATAAAGGTGTCACGGCGGCTTCGCTGCCACCACAAATCATCGCTTGGGCATATCCCCCTTGAATCAGGCGAAAGGCATCTCCCACCGCGTTAGAGCCAGAGGCACAGGCTGTCACTGGGCAAGAGTTTGGCCCTTTGGCACCCGTGTGGATTGCCGTTAAACCCGCTGCCATGTTGGCAATCATCATGGGAATCATAAACGGGCTACAGCGGTCGGGACCACGACTCAAGTAGATTTCTTGCTGGTCTTCCAACACTTTAAGACCGCCCACCCCGCTGCCAATGATGACGCCGACTTGTTCTGCGTTCAGCTCATTAATGACAAATTGAGAGTCTGCGATCGCCTGCTTGCTCGCAGCTACCGCAAATTGAGCAAAGCGATCCATCCGCTTTGCTTCCTTACGCTCCAGGTATGTGTGGGGGTCAAATCCCTTGACTTCACCAGCGATGCGACAATCATGCCGGGAAGGATCGAACAATGTAATCGGACCAATGCCATTTGTGCCGCTCAACAACCCTGACCAATAATCTGTCAAAGTGTTGCCTATCGGTGTAATCGCGCCGAGACCTGTTACAACAACGCGCTTCCGTTCAAAATTTGTCATTATGCCAGTAATAGATGGGTTTTGCACCCAAAACGCAAAACAGTAATAGGACCGAGGAAAGAAGACTTAGAACTAAGTATCTATTGTTATTTTCAACTTAGGACTTCCCTGTGGGCGAGTTTTGCACCGAGTTTTAATTAGTTTTAATTAACGCGCCCGAAGAAAATTCTTCTTTACCCGCCCCTACAGCATTCAGCACGATTATTTATGCCGAAGCCGCCACTTTGCCACTGATGTAGTCCACAACGGCTTGAACGGTGGCAATTTGCTCAGCTGCCTCGTCTGGAATTTCGATATCAAACTCTTCTTCCAATGCCATTACGAGTTCAACCGTATCGAGGGAATCCGCTCCCAGATCGTTAGCAAAGTTAGCTTGTGGCGTGACTTCGTCGGGTGCAACCTCCAGTTGTTCCGCCACAATCTTCTTGACTCTTGCAAAAATTTCCTCTTGGCTCATATTGATCCTCTACCCATTCCCTCAAGCTATGTTCTTAGGGTTATACGGTTCTAAGCATCTCTTCATCTTATCTGAAAGAGGGGACAACAAAAGCGATAGATAGTCGCTTCTCCAAGTGGCACTCTTCTATTGAAACTTAAACGAATGTCACCAGTTGCCCCCAGTATGGGATGGACAAGCGATGATAGGGGTAAAGGGAGTGCTGAGAACTGTTAGCGTAGAGGCGTGAAAGTGCGGACTGAGGGAAAAAAAGAAAAAAGTAATTTTTTGCTCCTCCTGATTCCTGACATTCCTCTGCTCAGTCCGAGCTAACGCCCCGCTACGCTAACAGTCCTGAAATTCTCAGTCCTTCTGAATTGCCTTTGGTCTTTCGTCAAAATATGGCATCCCCGACTCTTAAATATGCTTACTTTCCCGGCTGCGTTGCTCAAGGCGCTTGCCGGGAGCTTTACCAGTCTACAGCAGCCCTCACCCAAGCCCTGGGCATCGAACTGATTGAGCTAAAAAAAGCTGCTTGTTGTGGTTCTGGTACCTACAAAGAAGATTCTCAACTGCTAGAAGATACGGTAAACGCTCGCAATATTGCTCTAGCAGAAGAACTGAATCTGCCGTTGTTAACCCATTGCAGTACCTGCCAGGGCGTAATTGGTCATGTGGATGAGCGTTTGAAGGACTCCCAACAATCAAACCCGGCTTATATAGAACAGGTGAATGGCTTACTGAAGAAAGAAGGCTGTTCTCCTTATCAAGGCAATACAGAAGTCAAACATCTGCTTTGGGCATTAGTCGCCGATTATGGACTAGAGGAGTTGCAAAATCGAGTTAGCCGCAAACTAGCTGGCTTGAAGTGTGCGGCATTTTATGGCTGCTATTTGCTCCGCGCCCAAACTCATATCCCCTATGACGACCCTCTCCAACCCGAATCGATGGAAAATGTGTTTCGGGCAGTAGGGGCGACGCCAGTTTACTACCGAGGACGCACCCAGTGTTGTGGATGGCCTCTTTCCAGCTATGCCACCACGCAATCTTTCAAGATGGCTGGGTCGCACATTCAAGAAGCCCTCGATGCGGGTGCTGATTGTATGGTGACGCCTTGTCCCCTATGCCATCTAAATCTCGACTCTCGTCAACCGGAGGTTGAAAAAACGATCGGGCATAAGTTAGGTTTGCCAGTGCTGCATTTACCCCAGTTAATTTCTCTGGCGCTGGGGATTAGCCCGAAGCAGCTCGGTTTGGATAGACACATTGTCTCAACTCATCCGGTGTTGGAAAAATTGGGCTTTTAGAGGGTAGGGTGGGCTACTTTAGTCCTAGCATCGCTGTCGTCTAAGTTTAGAAAATTCACCACTTTGATTGTTTCCTAGAAACTGTCTCGGCGGCTTGGCAGCGCGAGGCAGTTTCTACAAAATCTGACAAATTTGATGTGACATGACAAAGGCTTTCAGGTTAAAAGAATGTTAGGCGTCGGCATAAGTTTATAATTCCGATTAGGGATTGAAATAAGCGATGGATTTTGAACCAGAAGTTACTGCAACCTCAATGCCCGAAGCAACTGAATTTGCTGAACCACCAGAGCGAAGCGCCTTCGGAGCTGCGACGCTAACACCTTTGGAGTTTCTGCGAGACACCGAAGGGTTGCTGCGACGCAAAACCTTAGCAACTCTGTCGCCGGTGTTGCCGCCGCCAGTGGCAATCAGTTTGCAAGATGCTTCCGAGGTGGCTGATGAATCTCTCAACCAACTGGCAGAGATTGACTTGGATGAAATCAGCGATGAGGAATTGAAACCAGCTCGTATTCTAATTGGTTTGACTTTTTCGGGATTTGGGGCGCTTTTTCTGGTTTTGTTGCTGCTTTATCTGTATCTCTTGCATCCAGAACTTAGCCCTGTTGAGCAGGTGCGGGAATATTGGTATCAGTATATTTGGTTTGTCTGTTTGGGCGTTGCCGGAATGATGATGCTAGGTCGAGAGGCAATGCGTCCAAAAGATTAAAAATTAAATTCCTTAATTCTTAATTATCAGGGTTCTGAAAGTAACCATTGTGGCTAAACCAAATATTCAAAAAGTAACCGCTATAGCTAAAGCAAATATTAAACTTATCCAAGTAGCTTAGCTCAATATTACAAGCTTCTCAACTCCCGGAAGCCTTGTCTTTGATTGCCCAACGCTGGGGCTATGTTAACGTTCGGTAGCGCGTTTTCACCATTTGCACTACAGCGGCTTGAACTCTAGCGAGTTACAAAATGATAGGCTAAAATCCTTGCTGAGTCTGAGTTTGGTGTATTCGCACGAGAAAGAAGCGCGATCGATTGGAGCCTATCAAAGCCCCGAATTACCATTAGAACTATCGAAGTATTGAGAATCTCAGAAGGAACTGGTTTAACATTACTTAGCTTAGGATTGAGTAAGTTAAGGTTTCATAGTTTATCATCACTGAATCCAATCCTTGCAGAATTATTTGCTGGTTCTGCACCAGATGGATGAATTTAAAATGACATAGAAAGAATTTTTTTTTATCTTTATATGTTTCTTGAGCAATATGGATATTTTGATTGTTGAGGATGAACCGGAAATTGCTAAACTCATCCAAATAACTTTAGAAAAAGAGGGGTTTTCCTGTCATCTGAGTCGCGATGGTCTGAGAGCGCTACAAGTTTTTCAGGAGCAACAACCAGATTTAATCATTCTCGACTTGATGTTACCGGGTTTGGATGGGCTGGAAGTGTGTGCCAGAATACGGCAGAAACCGGGAGCCAAAGATCCCTATATTTTGATGCTAACGGCTAGAGGGGAAGAAATTGACCGGGTAATCGGTCTTTCTACGGGTGCGGATGATTACCTTGTCAAGCCGTTCAGCCCTAGAGAACTGGTTGCCAGAGTTCGGGCGTTACTGCGGCGTAGCCTGCGTCAGGGCGGACAACATCAGGTTTATCGCACTCAGCATTTCACGGTTGATGTAGAGCAGCACTCTGCCTCTCGTCAACTGAGTCCCCATCCTTGGGAAGCACTTGATTTGACTACCTTAGAATTTAATCTCTTAACAACGTTTATCAGTCATCCCAGTCGCGTCTGGAACCGAACGCAACTCATTGAGAAGCTTTGGGGGAACGATTTTTTTGGCGATGAACGGGTGGTGGATACTCATGTGGCTCGGTTGCGGAAAAAAATTGAACCAGACCCAGCGAATCCTACCTTTATTAAGACAGTAGTTGGTGTGGGCTATAAGTTTGAAGATTCACCTCTATAAAATGCCCCGGAATAAAATGGGACTGCGATCGCGCTTGTTTCTTTCCCATCTCTTAGTAATGATGGTAGGAGTGGGTAGTCTACTCGTTATCAGTAAACTGTCTTCTCCCCGCTTCTTTATCGTCCAACTCGAACAAATCGAGGTCAGCGGCATACAGGTACGCTATGCTCGCAGGCAGCTGGTGAGAGGGTTTGAAACAGCCTGGAGTCGCAGCACGTTCTTGTCATTTATCGCGGGTGCTACAGCTGCTGGTGGCTTGAGTTACTGGGTATCTCGCCGAATTACCCAGCCTTTGACCCAGATGGAACAAATTACCCGCAAGTTTGCTGCTGGGCATCTAGATGAGCGACTACCAAAAAGTGAAATTCCCGAACTCAACCGCCTGGGTTCTAGTTTTAACCGCATGGCGTCTAGTCTTGAAGGTGTGGAACAGCGGCGGCGAGAACTGATTAGCGACCTGACCCATGAACTCCGAACGCCCCTAACTGTAATTCGCGGATACCTGGAGGAGATGGCTGATAGCAGGATTGAACCATCGCCAGAGATTTACCAGCGCTTGGTGAGGGAAACAATCCGGCTAGAACGGTTAGTCAACGATTTGCAGGAACTCTCTAAGGCAGAGGCAGGGTATTTACCAATTAATCTCCAGCCAGTTAATCTACGACCTTTATTAGAGTCCCTGTTGGAAAAATTTTCTGACCAGGTGCTGGAAGATGGCCCGGTGCTGCGCTTAGATTGTCCGCCCCAGATGCCCCCGGTCTTAGCTGATATTGACCGTGTGGAGCAGGTTCTGGTCAATTTGTTGGGAAATGCGCTGCTATATACCAGTGCTGGTTCGATTACGGTCAAAGCTTGGACTGAGCCAAAACGCCTCTGGATTGCGGTAGTAGATACGGGTCAAGGAATTGCACCAGAAGATTTGCCCCATATCTTTGAGCGATTTTGGCGGGCTGAACAGTCTCGAAGCCAAAATTCTAGAGGAACCGGTATCGGTTTAGCGATTTCCTCCCGGTTGCTCGAATTGCAAGGCGGTCAGATTGAAGTAGAAAGTGAACTGGGAAAGGGTAGTACGTTTCGTTTTTTCTTACCTTTAGCTTAACGGTTGTACTTGAGCTAATGGCTGTACGGGGCTTTTGTTGAAGCGCTCAATTTTTATAGATTTCCGGACTAACGCACTGTTGCTTGTTGCGCTTTCTATTTCCTACGGTTGGAGGGAACGTGTGTAATCTCCGAATTGCTTGCGTAAATGGCAAAGCAAGCGTTGATAAGTAATAGAGCGACCTAGCAAAGCAAAAATTAACTTTAGCAACAACCTTGATGGTTCGTTACTAGATCCTTGAATTATAAATTTTCGACATAACTTGCTCCTGTTGTTGGCATAACAGGCTTTGCCTCTGAGAAGGGGAGAAAATGCCTTATTGCTAAGTTTTGTTAAGCAATAAAAATTCTCGATCTCTGGTATGGGAATGCTCAATAGAGAGAGATAAAGGACTCCGGATAAACTTATGATCTGTATAGAAGTGATTTACCTGTTGATAGCTGCTACTTTGTTTACCCTCTGGCTAGAATTGTTTAAGCGCGATCGCAGTTGGAATACGGAAGAAAGATTTTCCTCTTTTATCACTTTGACGGTCGCAACAGTTTTCTGGCCTGTGGTTCTTCCCATCGCTTACATAGAAGTCTTAAAAACTAAACAGAAATTATAATATTGCGCTGTCGTAACAAGTGCGAGTGAAATTTGCCTAAATCCACTTGCGCGGGTTTCAAAAGTTCGCGTAAATTAATCGGGCTTGCCAAAACCAAGTGGTTTTGGCAAGCCCGATTGCGTGGATATTAGAGTTAAGCCAACTCTAACCAAGAGGCGCTGCTTTCACGCGCTCTTGGAGAGCCACTAATCCCGGATTTCCAGATTGTACTACTGGCAGAGGGATTTTATTTTGTCTGTTAAGCGCGATCGCACGCTCTCCGGCAATATCACTACGCAATCCGGTACGTACTGCATAGACCTCTCGAATAAACCAGAAAGAGCAGAACAAAGCCAATCCAGCAGAAAAGCGGGTTGCCGTGAATCTAAATTCCTTAATTTATCGCTATATAGCTATTTATTATTAATCAGGATTTATGTAGACTCTACATAATCCCGATAAGAATGTAGCAGTGACAATCAGCTAAAATTTGTGCTGAATCTATGTTTTAGAAAATGCCAGGACGGAGATTTGAACTCCGGACACGAGGATTTTCAGTCCTCTGCTCTACCAACTGAGCTATCCCGGCGCACTTTTTTTGGTGCTTTATTAAATTAACAAAGTTAGACAGTGTTGACAAGCCCCTAGTGGCAGATTCGGTAATATTTTTGTTTTTTGTCAGAGATCGCAGTTCCAGCAAGGGCGATCGCTATCTCTGTATCGCTATCTCTATGACGATTCCTGAAAAGGACGGATATCTGAATATCTGTTCAGATGTTATAGTAAGTGAAGAGTTGACTAGGACAAAGTGATGACTACCGTAACTTCGATGAAATGTGCCTGTGAATCTTGCCTGTGCGTTGTTTCCATCAGCGAAGCGGTGGAAAAAGGTGGTAAATACTACTGCGGCGAAGCTTGTGCCAATGGTCACGAATCTGGACAAGGCTGCTCCCATCACGGCTGTAACTGCGGCTAACTGAAGGTTGAAAGCTTACAAGAGTTGAAGGTTGAAGGTTTACAGCAGTGGAAAGTTCTCATAAACTGGCTAACCTTCAACCGGCTAATCCACAACCCGCTAACCTTACTTGTCTCAGCTAGTTTGCAGATTCAGCTTTGCCCAGCCAAGAACGGCTAGAAACAGCAAAAACTGGACGAGAACAATACTAGGGCCAGAAGCAAAGTTAAAAAGACCGGATACAATCATTCCAGCAACGCTACTCATCGCTCCCAAGAAAACGGAGAGCCAGAGAAAGTAGATAAATTGGTGACTCAACAACTTGGCAGTAGAAGCGGGAATCACTAGAAAGGCATTTACGAGTAAGATGCCTACGGCTTTGATAGAAACGGCAACTGCCAGGGACAGCAGTACAACAAATAAGTAGCGATAGAGCTGAACTGGAACACCCTGAACCTTTGCTACATCGGGGTTAAGCGTCAATAAGATTTGCTCTCGCAGCGTTGACAGTAAGAAGATACCGCTGCCCACAAGCAATAGAAAAACCAGCACCAAGTCGGTGTTATTAATTGCGAGAATATCCCCAAATAGAGCGCCTAAGAGGTTGCCTCGGTATCCCTGGATAAAACTGCTGAGGATGACGCCAATTGCCAAGGCACCGGATAGCACAATGCTGAGGATGTTGTCGCTGGCGAGATTGGTTTGATCAATCAAGTAGAGAACCGCTAGACCAAAAATTACCGTAAAGGGTAGTAGCATCCAGGTGGGATTTAGCTGCAATAAGACTCCCATCACCAGCCCGACTAAAGCCGCGTGACCAACGGCGTGGCTGAAAAAAGACAATTGGCGCAAAGTGACAAAACTGCCAAGAAATCCGCCGAGAAGTCCCATCAGGACGCCACCTGCGATCGCTCGTTGCATGAAGGGAAACTGCAACAAGGTGATTAAGTTAGCGCTATCCGCGATCGCTAGCCAGTGAAAATGAAATGAGATCGACCAATCTAGGAGAGTCATGAGCTTTCCATCCACGTCAGCGAATCAGTTACGATAAGAGTATCTACCTATAGCTTGAGAAATGTCAGTGCAACTTTCATCTGATGAAGCTGTAAATAGCGACCTTCAGAAGACAGAAACTTTAAATTGTAATCCGCCACATCCGGTTGACATAGATAACGTTCACCAATTGCAAAGTCAGATTCTCAGCACCGAGAAGTCCCAGCGAATGGCGGAGTTCTTTAGTCTCTTAGGAGACGCCAATCGCCTGCGGATTCTATCAGTTTTGGCACTCAAAGAACTGTGTGTGTGTGACTTGGCAGGAGCGCTGGCAATGAGCGAATCAGCGGTTTCCCATCAGTTGAGAGCCTTACGTGCCCTGCGACTGGTTAGCTACCGCAAGCGTGGGCGCAAGGTCTTCTATAGCCTTCAAGATAATCACGTTTTAGACCTCTATCGCTCTGTTGCAGAACATTTGGATGAAGCCAATTAAATATTAAAAACTCCTAGCATTTTGATTCTTTTTAGTGGTGATGATGATAGCGACTGAAACTTGGGCCATAAGTGGCTAGCAGGTTTTGAGGGGAAAGGGCAATTTCCGGGGTGCCAGTGCAGACTACCGTTTGATTGAGGCAGAGAACGCGATCGCAGTGGTGACTTACCATGTCAATATCGTGGGAAACTTGCAACACCGTCCAATTTTGCTCGCGTTTGAGTTCATTGAGCAAAGCATAAAAATCTGCTGCACCTTGCACATCCACACCGGCAAACGCTTCATCCAGGACTAGAAGTTGACGAGGCATGACTAGACAATAAGCCAACAAAACACGCTTGAGTTGCCCACCACTCAGAGTACCGATAGATTGACGGCGCAGGTGATAAGCGTCTACCCGTTTCAAGGCAAATGCGATCGCTTCTGATTTCTTTTCATCTTTCCGCCAGAATGACAAAAAGTTTTGAGCCGTGAGTTTTCCTGACTCCTGATTTTTCTTCGCCCATCCCAACCCCACCATTTCGGCGACAGAAATTGGAAAACTCCGGTCAAAGATAAAATTTTGCGGCATATAGCCTAACCAGTGACACCAATGCCCCAAACGTTCAACTGGACGGTCAAAAATTTCTACTTTTCCGGCACTTCGCGGAATTAATCCCAGAATTGCTTGCACCAGCGTACTTTTACCCGCACCATTCGGGCCAACTACTGCTGTATCAGTTCCGGGTAGCAATTCAAAAGAGACATCCCGAAGCGCCAGATAGCTGCCTAGATATACAGTTAAGCCGTCAACTTTCAGAATTGGCGATGGGATAGGGGCGTCGGAATTTCTCACGTCTACTTGCAGGCAGCTTCCAGGGTTTGCAGATTTTGCTTCATCGCGGTGAAATAATGCTCCGGAGTCAGGGGGCCGTTTTCCAGAGGATCGATGGTTCTCAGGGTTAATTTCAAGTCAGTGGAGAGACTTTCAAGCAATTTATTGTCAGTTCCTGGTTCGCCAAGTAGGGCTTTAACATTGTACTTTTTCACTGCCCCAACCGCCTTTTGAATGTCAGCAGGCGAAAGGTTATCTTCGGGAATCTGAACCACTGCAACTTGCTGAAGCTGGTAGCGCTGAGCAATGTAAGGATAGGCATCGTGGAAAGTGACATAAGTACAACCGCGATAGGGTTGCAGACGCTGCTGAAATTCTTTGTCTAGCGCCTCCAGTTGCTGAATGTAGGCGGTGGCGTTTGCTTGATAAGTCGCTTTGTTCTCAGGATTGGCTGCAATTAAACCATCCCGAATATTCTCTACTTGCTGTTTTGCTCGGACTGGATCGAGCCAAACGTGAGGATTACCTTCTGCATGGTCGTGTTCTTCTGTCTTTGCACCGGCTTCTCCCTCGTGGTTGTGGTCTTCGTGGCTAGCTGCTTGACCATTCACCACGGGTGAGGCGTCTTCTAAGGCGTTAATGCTTTTACTACTATCAATTTCTTTAATCTGAGCGTTTCCAGAATTTTTGATAGTTTCTTGAAGAAATTCTTCCAAGCCGAAGCCATTTTTTACCAGCACATCTGCTTGGGCGATCGCTTGCACGTTTGCGGGTGTCGCTTGATACTCATGCACTTCCGATCCGGGTGGCACTAAAATTTCTACCTGCGCTTTGTCACCCGCAACTGCCTTGGTAAACCAATACATCGGCAAGAATGTTGCCACCACCCGTGGAGACTTCGGATTCTGCGCTGCTACTGGCGACTGCGGTGAAGCACTCTGCTGTGGGGATGGGACAGAAGTATTTGATGAGGTGCACCCAGCAGCAGCGAACACTGGCAGGAGCAATAAAGACAGGGCAAATTTGCGCGGATAATGTCGGATTCTAGGGCGCGTCACGGTTTATCTCCTGATTGACGGTGGAAGTGTCAATCTCTTTTTTTGAGAATGAGTCTTGTTGTAATGTTATGAGAATAATTCTCATTTTAGTATGATATTGCTGCCGATAGTTGAGTTTTGACTGGTAAATGCCATCAGGGGGGATTGTAAAAGTTGGAGAAATCTTGTCTCTTAAGTGTTTAAAAGCAAAATTTCTCAGCAGCAACGGATGCTTTTCATTGGAAAAAGGCAATTTATAAGCAAAATTCAGCAAAATTGTCAATAAATTGTCTTTAGCAAACTGTAGAGCAGTCAGTCGCTGCGGAGAATCTTGAAAGGGTGTCAGGAGTGAGAAATGAAATTTAAAAACCTGTGGAATGCGCTGCTGGTAAGCCCAGCAGTGTTCGGTGCAATGTTGTTAACGGATGCGGGGGCATTCGCAACGGAAACCCCGGCGGTGATGGAAGTTAAGGAGAACGCAATCGAGGATGCGATCGCTCCGACTCTCCCAATCAAGGAGGATCAAGAGGAATCTCAAGCGTTACATCAAAAAAATGAAGAATTGGTATCAAACTCGGTAGCCGTGGCAGCTGCCCCAATTACCACTTCTGAGATGAAGCTGGACGAGACATCTGCTGTCAAGGTAGAAACACCCGCATCAGCGGCGATCGCGCCGAATCAGTCAACAGTGGCGGATTTAGCCCAAATCCCAGCTACCACCCCGACATCAGTAACGGCTGATGCCGACGTTTTAGAACAAATCGATGTTTATACCAATCCAGAGGACACGGATAGTTCTCTGGATAGTTCTCTAGAACAAGTCACGAATGTTTCCCAACTGCAAGACGTAGAACCGACAGATTGGGCGTATGAAGCACTGCGATCGCTTGTCGAACGTTACGGTTGTATTGCAGGATATCCCGATGGCACCTTTCGCGGCAACCGGGCACTCAGCCGGTATGAATTTGCCGCCGGTTTGAATGCTTGTCTGCAACAAATCGAGAAATTGATTGCCGCCAGTTCGGCAGATTTCGTCACCAAAGCGGATTTAACTACATTACAGCGACTGATTGATGAATTTGGCGCGGAATTGGCGACATTGCGGACGCGCGTTGATAATTTAGAAGGTCGCACCGCTTTTCTGGAAAGCCATCAATTTTCCACCACCACCAAACTACAGGGAGAAGCGATCTTTGCGCTGGCAGGGATTTTCAAGGGAGAAGATGCGACTGGCGATGAGATCGACGATGTAGCGATTTTTGGTCATCGTACCCGTCTGAATTTTGAAACCAGCTTCACCGGGAAAGATGTGCTGAGAACGCGACTGCAAGCGGAAGGACTGGGTTCTCTTACCGAACGCACTTTGACACCAGAAGGCAACCTGTTTTTCTCAGGTGATACCGACAGTAATGTTTTCGTGGATGCGTTTCTTTACGCTTTCCCCATCGGTGAGAGAACAGAAGTGGTGGTTGCGGCAAATGCAGGTGCGGCGGATGACTTTACCGATACCGTCAACTTCCTCGACGGTGATGGTACAACTGGGGCACTCTCTACCTTTGGAACGCGCCCGCCGATTTATTACCTAGCAGAAGGTGCTGGAGTTGGACTAAGGCAGCAGTTGGGCGATCGCTTTGAACTCAGCTTAGGCTATTTAGCAGGGGACGCCGCTAACCCGGAAGAAGATGGTGGTTTGTTCAATGGCCCTTATGGTGCCTTGGCACAGCTATTGATCAAGCCAAGCGATCGCTTGAAGCTGGGCTTGACGTACATTCATTCCTACAACAACAATGACACCGGCACTGGTAGCAATCTCGCTAATTTCCAGGGCGGACTTGCCCGCTTCTTCGATACCGATATTGACGGTAGTTCGGTCGGCGGGGGTTTAACTAACTTAGGGTTCAGCACCAATCTCCCCGTGATCAGCAATTCTTATGGGGTAGAGTTATCTTGGCAACTGAGCGATCGCTTTGTTTTGGGTGGCTGGGTTGGCTACACCAACACGCGCAACCTCTCCACTTTAGGCGGACTCATTGAGCGCGGCAAAGTTGACATCTGGAACTGGGCTGTCACCTTAGCCTTCCCAGATTTGGGTAAACAAGGCAACTTGGCTGGCATTATCGTTGGGATGGAGCCGAAAGTCACTAACTCAACCATCGATATCAATCCCGGCGCAGTCGCCGCATTAACCGCAGCAGGCATCCCCACCCCGCCAGTGGGAGACAATGACGATACTTCACTGCACATTGAAGCGTTCTATCAGTATCAATTAACGGACAATATCGCCATCACGCCTGGGGTTATCTGGCTTACTGCCCCTGACCACAATAATCGTAACGATGATATTGTGATCGGTACTATCCGCACCACGTTTACATTCTAGTTAAGAGTCAACCGTCATTGGTCGTTTCTTAATTGTGGATACAACCAGATCTGAGATAGCACTCCTAAAGGATTCGTGAAGACGAGATCCCCGACTTCTTTAAGAAGTCGGGGATCTAAACCCTGGCAGCTCACAACTCTGAAGCGGATTGCGATATGACTAATGACCACTTACCACTGAAAAAAAACCAGCTGATGTGACAGCTGGTTGAACAAAATCTTTATTTTTGTTGTCGTTAATCCGAGGAAATCCAGAGCTGCGCGTTCCCATCCGCCAGCCGTAAGATTTCTTTAATATTTACTGTAACAGGAAATACACATTTTTTGAAAGAAATATTTACATTTTTTTGTAAACTTCTTACCTTAGATAGTTGATTCCTGTTTGAGGACTCCCCCAGATAATGCGCTCCTGCTTATAAATAGCGATCCCCGGTTTAGCGCCCTTGGGTTTGTAGACGTGTTTGGGTTCCGTGTAGACAACTGGCACGCGATCGCTTTGTCTGGCGCGGCTGTAATAGGAAATTAAATCGGCAGCAAATTGCAAATCGGCTTCTTCCGGGACAGAACCCGGAGCGACGCGCAGCAACCCATGACTTCCAGGAATCTCCTGGGTGTGAAACCAGAGGTCGTAGTCTCCAGCCATCCGAAAGGTTAGCTGGTCGTTCTGGCGGTTATTGCGCCCAATCAATAACTCAAAGCCGCTGGGCGTCTGGTAACGATAAGGGTGACTTCCCTCCTCGTCTCTACGATTACGGTTGTCCGGGTCTTCTAGATACCGCTGCTGTATCAGCTCATCGCGGATTTCTAAGAGCGTTTGTAAATCTTCTGGGTCATCGTAAGAATCGAGCTGAGTTAGGGTGGCTTCCACTTGCTCCAAGTAGTCTATTTCCGTTTGCACCTCGTTAAGTAACGGTTCAACGGCTGAGCGAGCGCGTTTCAGCTTCTGATGCCGCTTGTAGAGGGATTGGGCATTTTGGACGGCATTTTTTTCAGGGTCGAGGGGAATTGTGACAGGTTTGTCGGTGTCAAAATCATTGAGGTCAATTGACTTCATCCCTGGTTCCCAGTTCTGAAGGTAAGCCATCAGCAAATCTGCCTGTTGCCGATATTGGTCTGCTTGATCGGATTGCTGCAAGCGTTCCGTAAAAGTAGACGCCTTCAAGCGTAATTTTTCCAGAACGTTGTTGAGTTTCTGGCTCAACTGATGATGAATCTGGTTAAATTCTTGTTGATTGAGCCGATCGGTGTAGTAGCGGTTGAGTAATTCTTGGATTGATTCAGCAGGCTTAACAATGCCCCAGCCCAAGACGTTGTATCCTTCAGGTGTCCAGCCGGGATGAAAAACTGCCCCAGTCTCCTTATGCGTCACGAGTGTCGTAGGCGAGGGGATAGAAGACTGAGAGGATTGGCTTTTCAGAATTGCTTGCAGCCATTCTTGCCATCGGAGAAATAATGCGTCCCAGTCAGATTGTGTGAGGGTATCGGTCGATTGCTCTGGATCTAGACCAGCGGCTTGTACCATTGAGACAACCAGCGCTGGACTCAAACCCCGGTAATTTTTCAGCATCTGACGCCGCAGTGCTGCGGGAATTAAACTCAGCCGTTCTTGCCAGCGTTCTTGAGATTCGCTTAAAGTCGGGATGGTTGCAGTGAGGGCGGGTGGAGATTCGTAGGGCTGTCCGGTCAGGATGGTACGGACGCTAGATTGTTGGGCGTTGACTTGATGGGCGGCGGTGACAATCAGGTTGTCTGCACCTGTAAGGATGACGTTACTGTATTTGCCCATGATTTCAACGTACAAGTGCCAGATAGCCGGATCTCCTGGGCGTTTGGCAAATTGTAAATCGATCACTCGTTCCCAAGGCGCGATCGCTGAAGGTGTATTCGCGTCAGCGCTACTCGCTTCTATCGCCACCAAAGCAAAGCCCCCCAACTGATGCCGCAACTGGTCGCTGAAGGTAAATGTATCTGGCGTGCGGGGGGGTGGATCGCCAATGCAAACACGCGCTGCTTGCGGATGCCAAGAAACGGTTAGCCAACTCCGCCGCTTCAGGGTTCGCAGGGCGATGGAAATTGTAAAGCGATCGCGCTGATAAACTTGTTCCAGCCGCGCCGGTATCCACTCAGCACGCAGCTCAGAACAAGCGGCAGTTAAGGTAGTAAAGTCAACGAGTTGCACGCGCGATCGGTATTTTTTGTAAAGATTTCGAGGAGCGGTCTCTTTCTATCCTCTCAGTTTCAGGCTACTTCCGACAAAAAAACGCACAAAGCTATTTTAAAGGAGCTTTGTGCGTTAATGAGTATCACCCGTTTCTGTTGAGACACATTGGCTTAGACAGATTGGCGACGGCGACGAGTTTTTAAGCCGAGTGCGATCGCGCCCAAGGTCAATCCTAGCGTCGCGCTGGGTTCTGGAACGCTCTGTTGGTTTTTCCAGTCATCGGTCGTCCCAACTTTGATTTGGTAGGCGAGATTGGATTGGGTAGGGATTTTTCCCGTCCAACTCATAATTGAATTCCCTGTAAGGCTGAAACTCCCCGATACATCGCCGATCCGAAGATATTGCACTCCCCCCTTCACATCCTCAAAAATATTGCCATTGGCATCCTTGTACCAGGTTGTGCAATTAGGACTCAAGGTACATGAAACACTAGAAGTTTCAGCGATGGACTTCGTACCCGACGCATCTTTCAGCAATAAGTCTTTGACCGTTATGCTGCTATTCGTGTTATTTGCTCTAGTGCGGACAAAGATATCTGTGACGCCTTGAGTAAATTTCGACGTGTAATCGTAGGCTAAAGTTTTATTTCCGACTTTGTAGGTAACAATCTTTGTGAGTGCGTCGTAAGCCAGAGTGAAAGCATCCACTCTTCCGCTTTGCCAATAATTTGAACTTGTTAATTCCTGTTGTTGCTGCACTGCAAAATTTGTGCTTCCCGTATCATCGTGAAGGTCGAGTTCGTAAGTCGTACTTCCTCCAATCCGACCCTCGGCGACAAATAACAAATCTACATTTAAATCCTTAAACGCTTGGTCGGTTTCTAAATAACTTAAAGAAATTGCTTTTGCGTGGGTGGGAGCCGATAATATCCCTAAAGTGGCAATGAATAATCCGATAAGGGTTTTACGAGTATCCATTTTTTATTCCCTGGTTTTGGCGAGGTGAAGCACGGTATGTCTAGATTAATCTTTACTTTCACCGCTTGCCGTGCTTTGGTTAGCGTTACTTTTTTAAGATAAATTACTCGTGGCAATAACCGCTACTACAACCAGCCTGATTTACGAAATCTTTATCGCCGCAGGTTATATTTTGAATTTAGATAAAAACCCTAAACAAAACTATTTACTTTTGATACTTTAAAAAAATAGCTACTAAATTATCTCCATAAGAATACGGTTATTAATTCCTTAAAAATGCCAAACAAGCAGATTAATTGTAAGTCTACGGATAAGCGATCTATGTAAAATCTCGTAAATAATTGCAACCATCCATCCTCTGGTAGAATTTGATTTTTATGGGCATACAAAGAAATACTTCCCACCCTGTGAACGAAGAGTGATTCCACGGACAATCGTGAAGCGATCGCGTCCCTCAAGCTGTTCCAGTCATGCTGCATATCTATTTCACAACCAGCGCCAAGAGAAATGAATTAAGTTGAATTTGTGCAGTTGAATGTTAACGCAACTGTCAAACCTGCCTCTGCCTTTCGGAATAGATAATAGAGGTAAAAGGGAAAAAAAAGCAGCGATCCCTTAAAAACGCGAGTTTTTGTGGATTTTAGGCTTGTAAGTCAAAAATTTTGTAGATAACATGGGAACTAGACTTAAATAAGCTTTTTAGGCGGTTATGCCGCTAGTTTTTTATGGACATTCAGTTAATCAATATCGGTTTTGGTAACATCGTGTCTGCAAACCGAGTGGTTGCCATTGTCAGTCCAGAATCTGCGCCCATTAAACGGATTATCACCGACGCCAGAGATAGAGGGCAGTTGATTGATGCAACCTATGGGCGTCGCACTCGCGCGGTAATTATTACCGATTCCAGCCACATCATTCTCTCCGCCATTCAGCCTGAAACCGTTGCTCATCGCTTTGTGATTGGCAAAGACGTGAATGCCAGCAACAATTAAGGCAATAGGCATTTTCACGGGTGACAGGAGCATGAAAACTGGCAGGCTGATTGTTTTGACTGGGCCGAGTGGCGTAGGCAAAGGTACTTTGCTGCGATCGCTCTTGCAGCGTCATCCGGAACTGTATTATTCTGTATCCGCGACGACTCGCGCCCCTCGTCCCGGCGAAATTGAAGGAAAACACTATTATTTTGTTAGCCGCAACCAGTTTGAGCAAATGCTGGAAGCTGGTGAATTACTGGAGTGGGCTGAGTTTGCTGGTAACTGTTATGGCACCCTACGACGACAAGTGGGGGAGCAAATCCAGCAGGGTCAGTGGGTGATATTAGAAATTGAACTAGAAGGGGCGCGGCAGATCAGACAAAATTTCCCAAGTGCCCTACAGATTTTTATCCTACCGCCTTCCGTCAGCGAACTAGAAAATCGAATCCGAGGACGCGGGCAAGATTCAGAGGTGGCGATCGCGCGACGGCTTAACCGTGCCGAAGCCGAAATTGCTGCGGCGAGTGAATTCGATATTCAAATCATGAACGACGATCTGGAAAAAGCCCTGAATCGTATCGAAGCCGCTATCTTCACACCGGCAAGCTGTTGAATTTTTTCCCGCTTTAAATCACAAAGGCGATCGCTTTCAGTTGTAAAAGCGATCGCCTTTTTCTATAGCCGGAAAGTTGGAATAAAGATAGAAATTAGAATCAAAAAGTTCCTAACAAACTTCTAAATCCACCTTTAGATGGATATGTAATTCTCGATTCTAGGCAAGTCCGAAAAATCAGTTTGCATCATTGTGTTTAATAACATGCGGAAGGAAAACGACCTTCACAGACTGATTTAAAGGAAAAGAACTACTATGCGCCTTGGATCTCTTAAAGTAATTGGTGGATGTGCCACAACGGTTACGCTACTAGCCCTTGCAGTAGGTTTGTCCGTCCCCAAAAATTTAGCTGAACCTTCTCAAGATGGTAACAAATTTGCTCCCAGAACTGTCGCACCAGAACAAGCGGGAGGTGTTACGGAAGCTCAGACAGCCCGCGAAGCGATAAAAGCTAGGGTTGGTACGGCAAATGCTCTCGGTGCAGGTATCGCTGGCACAGCGACGGATGATGGTCGGGTTTATAACGTCCTGAGTACCGTGAACATTCGCTCTTGTCCCAGTACCAGCTGCCGTATCCTCCGGGTCGCTAGACCCGGAGCTGATGTTCTCAACGATCCTAGCGGAGGTACTCAGCAAGGCAATGGTTATACTTGGATTCGCGTAACTTACGGATTTAATTCTACAAATGCTTGTGATAGCAATCGTGCTCAAGGATGGATGATTATTAATCCTCTCGCTCCTGGAAAGGTTCGCGTAACAAAAGGGCCGTTAAATGTTCGGTCATCGCCATGTTCGGGTCGCATTATTAAAACTTTACCCACTGGCACAACTCTAGACTTCCATCCAGACCAAAATCAATGGAGCAACAAGTGGTATAAAGTTGTTGTTCCTGGGGCGACGCCAGGGCCTTTGGGCTATGTTGATGGTTGGGACTTCGCGGATGTCTACTAATATCGGTTCCAAATAATCATTGCTATTTAATCTAAAAGAAAGAGGGTAAGCAGTTGCTTACCCTCTTTCTTTTAAATAGCAAAGCGAATCGCTAATCGCTTATTCCCAAGCATCTAAATCAAGTGCGCGAGAGCCACCGCGTTCTAGCTGACCTAAAAGGCTTTTGAGTTGCGACCAAACTAACATGCCAATAAATAGAGTGAGTGGCATCGAAGTCCCAAAAGACAGCCATCCAGGAAAGCCAAAAATCTCTAATCCAGCTACTAGAAACAGACAGATTCCGCCACAAATTCCCAAGAATGGCAACTGTAATTGTATCCCTTGCATCTGAGCCAAAGTCCGGGTAGAGCGGTTCTTCGACCATTCCCGCACTTGCTGTTTGAGGGTGGCTTCAAAAGCAAGACCACAGGTTATTCCAGCAAACAAACCGAAAACAAGTAAAAAATACGGCGGATCTGGGAAATAGTACACTAAAAACTCCTAATAGGTAACGGGTAAATGGGCAACGGGGAATCGGTAATGGAATTACCAATTACCGCTATGTGCAACTTTTTCTCAGCCTCTAATTTATCAGGGGTTGGGGCGATCGAAATGTCAAGCAAATTTTGTCAGCTCCCCCAATCCCCCCATGAGATGGAGGGAGAAATACAGAAAGTTGCACACTGCGCCAATTACCAATTACTCATTACCGAGTCCCTAAGACCCAACACTTTATTCTCTCTCCTGCAAGGCAGCAAGTGTGGCAAAAGAAGGTAATAGTGCGGCGACTCCTTCAGTGGAGAGTTCCGTCAAGGCTCCGAGGGCTACATTAAACAACCGTGACGGCTTCAGGTCATCTTTCACTAGATTCCATAGACGTCGCACTTCTTCGGTATGAAGTCGGTCATCTTCTGTCAAAGCGATTAGCACTTGGCGTCGCAGAAATTGTCCTTCTTCAGAGAGGAGAAACTGTAATCCTAGTTGAGCCGTAGGCAATAGATCGAAGTTATCATCTGAGCGAGCGATCGCAATCATGTTCTCTAACCGCTGCCATTGGAATTTGCCGTCTTTGAACAAGACTTCAATTAAACGTCGCCGCATTTCTGGAGATTCGCCAGTCAGCAAACGCCGCGCTACGTAGGGATAGGCAACTTCGACAATTTTGAAATTGGGATTTAAGCTGAGAGCCAATCCCTCTTGTGTCACCAAGGAACGAATAATTAAGGCAAATTTCGCCGGAATTCGGAACGGATAGTCGTACATCAGTTCCGAGAACTTGTCTGTAATTGTCTTAAAGTTAAAGTCTTGTACACTTTCGCCGATGACATCTCCCAGTACGCTTTCTAGGGCTGGAATGATCGGAACAATATCCGTTTCTGGCGTCAAAAAGCCCAACTTAACAAAGTCTTTGGCTAACTCAATATAGTCTTTGTTAATTAGGTGAACGACGGCACTGACGAGGGTTTCTTTGGTATCCTCCTCCATCTGATCCATCATGCCAAAGTCTATATAAGCCATACGACCATCTGGCAGGGCAAACAGGTTACCTGGATGGGGATCAGCATGGAAAAAGCCGTATTCCAATAGCTGTCGTAGACCAGCGGTGACGCCAATCTCGATCAAAGTATCAGTTTCCAAATCGGCTGCTTTAATGCGCTCGGTATCGTTCAGTTTGAAGCCGTCAATCCACTCTAGAGTCAGGACGCGAGTGTTGGTGTAGCGCCAGTAGATGGCTGGGACTTTAACGCTGGGGTCGTCGCGGAAATTAGTGGCAAACTTTTCGGCGTTTCGTCCTTCGTTGAGGTAGTCAATTTCTTCAAATAACTTGTAACCGAATTCATCGACGATCAGAGTCAGGTTATGCCCTAAATTTAGGGGAAGCCAAGGACTCAACCAAGCCGCCATCCATCGCATCAAGTAAAGATCGAGGGTGATGGTTGGTAGCAAGTTGGGGCGTTGTACCTTGACAGCGACTTCTTCGCCGGTGTGAAGACGCGCTCGATAAACTTGACCCAGACTGGCAGCGGCAAGTGGTTCTGGGGATATTTCTCTATATATCTCTTCTACTGAGCGTTCTAGCTCAGTTTCAATGATATTGAATGCGATCGCATTATCAAATGGCGGCAGTTGGTCTTGTAATTTGATGAGTTCTTCTAAAAAGTCTTTCCGCACTAAGTCGGGTCTTGTGGAGAGAGCTTGACCGACTTTAATAAAGGTTGGACCCAGGCGAGTGAGGATTTCCCGCAGTTGAGTGGCGCGTTTCTCTCGATTCTTCCAGTCCTGGTTCAGCCAATCGTCCCACTTTAAGCCAAGAACAAACCCTGCAAATAACCAGATAATTTTGATGGCTCGCCAGAGAACTCGCCAGGGACGATAGCGGAAGTACTGGGCGATCGCTTCGGGATCGTAGCGCCGAGACTGGATGAGGGAGTACCGATTCACGCTTGTGCTTGCCTCTTTTAACCTAACTTAATTCGCCATTAGCGGCTTCTGGGAGTATTCAAGCCACTATTTAACCTAATCAATCGAATAACATTAATTTCCAGGGATTTCGACCGCATTCTTTCGTAACTTTACTCATTGATTTTTACCAGGTTTTTAACGTTTTATTAACTATAGTATACAAAACTACAGACACTTGCGGGGATCGCCCATCTGCTTTAAGAGAGCAAACAGTTCCCTCACCTGCTATTTTTTCTCTGTCAAGGTTCCATGACAAAACTGCTAAAGTCTCCTACCAGCAAAACCAGCAGCGACTAATTATTCTTAAGGAAGAAATTAAAATAATCTTAAGTATATTTTAAATTACGAATAAATAGTGTAATAGAGCCGTGAATCTCCCTCTGAGGAGGTAAGCACAGTAGGGGAGAGACATCGAAAATCTTTAGTGTCTGCCCAGTAGCTCGAAAATGCTGTTTCGAGTCTAGACGCTGGGCAAGGTAGTCAAAGCGCAGCGCCAGTCCGATAGAGAGTTTTATCAGTATCAATTTGGTTTAGGTCAGCATGACGAGTGCTATGGCTTTGCTTTGCCATGAGCGTTTACTGCGCCCGTAGCTGGGATTAAGAACCTATATTGCCGTTATTTTGCGGGGTCATTCATGTTGTTTTCAAAAAATTCAAAGAAAAAAATACTCAAGTTGTTGGGTTTGAGCCTTGTAGTTACAGCTTTGATTGTTAGTCCTTCCCTATCAGGAAATAATTTCCACTTATTTAACGCACCGGCGTTAGAAGTCAGTGTCAACGCTCAGCCTCCGGCTGGAACTGATGCGGCACAGCAGAATCCTGCTTCCCCTGAAGGCGAAGAAAAGGGAAAAAGTGACAAGGCTGAGAGTGCCTCGTCTGAAGGAGAAACGAAAGGAAAGATCGATATTTTCAAAATTGTCATGGGTGTGCTGGCGGGTCTGGTGCTGTTTTTATATGGTGTGACCCGGCTTGCTGAGGGACTCGAAGCGATCGCCGGCGATCGCGCAAAAAATCTCATCGACAAGTTCACCAGCAATCGCTTTGCCGCAGTGGCAACTGGCACGGTGGCAACAACCATATTAGATTCATCGTCGGTCACGATCATCATGACGATCGCGATGGTGAGTGCTGGGTTGTTGACGTTCGTCCAGTCTCTCGGCGTGGTTCTAGGTTCCAACATCGGAACGACCATCGGCGCTGAACTGATCGCTTTTAAGATTAACGAATATGCACCGATAGCCTTGTTCCTTGGTTTCTTGTTGCATTTTTTGGGCAAGACAGACCGCTGGAAGAACATCGGTTTAATTTTATTGGGGATAGGCTTGCTCTTCTTCGGTCTAGACACGATTGACGAGGCGATGAAACCGTTCCGGGACTACCAACCCTTTATTGATTGGATGAAAACCTTAGGGGAAAATCCGCTGCTGGGTGCCTTAGTTGGGGCGCTGTTTACCGTCTTGATTCAATCCTCTTCCGCCACAGTAGCCATTGTCATTACGCTGGCAGCTTCTGGCTTGATCTCATTGCCCGCAGGCATCGCCTTGATGCTGGGTGCGGAAGTTGGCACCTGTGCTGACACGTTGGTAGCGACGATTGGGCGATCGCGCGAAGCTGTGCGGACGGGTGTCTTTCATGTGATTTTCAATGTGATAACCGCAGTCGTGGGGATCTTATTTGCGGCTCAATTAGCAAGCCTTGCCCAGTGGATTTCTGGGGGGGCTGATGTTGCCCGCCAAATTGCCAATGCTCAGGTGATATTCAACGTATTGGGCGTAGTGTTGGTTATCGGGTTTCTACCGTTAATCGCCCGTGGATTGGAAATGCTAATTCCCGGCGGTAAATCGAACCGGCAACTCGCAGGGGAGCCTCAAAGGGAACAAACTAAAGTGTAGAGAGGCAATACTTATCGGTTCTCTCCCCCAACTCCACTGTGACAGGGAAAGGAGATCCTTGTTTTCCGGTTAGGGGAGATTGGGGGAGAGGTCGGGTTGATGCGATCGCAATTGCTTAGGTACCTGAGGTGCTGGACTTAGCTTCTAGGTTTTCCAAGCGGCTTTTGAGTTCCTGGTTTTGCTTCTTGATCAGGTCGAGTTCGTCTCGCAGTTGCTTGATCGCTTGATCCGATCCAACATTTTTTTGCACCCGCTCAACCGCTTCCTCAGCGATGCGACGGACTCGTCCATCGGGGGTTTGGTCGGCAAGACTTCGCAAAATCCCAATCGCTTTGGGAGTCTCCATTTGCCCTAGTGCGATCGCGACTGATACTTGGGTTAAGAAAAATGTCTCTTTGGAGAGTTCTGCAAGTTGTTCGAGAATTCGTTCCAAGTTGACATTATTCTGACCCGTTGAAATGGTTCCCAAAGCGCGAATGGCAGCTAGACGCAACGCTTGGGGAACGCCTTGGGCGGTGTATTCCAGAATCAGATCCAGCGCTTGGGGCGAAGTTTTGAGTTGAGACAAACCAGCGATCGCGCCAGTTCTCACAACCTCATTCCAACCCGCCTTTTCTTTGAGTACTGTTTGCAGCAGCTTCAGCACTTTCTCTTCTTTGGGCTTTTCGTCCAGATTTGCCGCCCCAATTCCGCCAATCGCATTCACGGCTGCGGACTCCACATAGTAGCTAGCGTCGCCGTCTTCTACGAATGGTTTCAGTGCTTTGTAGCTGTCGTGGGTTTTGATCGTTCCCAATGCTTGCACCACTGCACGACGCACTAAGGCTTCTTTATCTTTTAGACCCGCAACTAGACCGTCAAACGCTTGATCGAGTTTAACTTCTGCCAACTGTTTAGCAACTTCCGCCCGAACGCCCCAGAAAGAATCGTTCTTGAGGGCAAAAGAAAGCGCTTTTACGACCTCCAATCCGCCTTTTTTCGCCAACGCCTCAGCCGCGTAGATGCGAGAGACGGGATCGGGATCGGATTGCAGTTGGGCTTTGAGTTCCTGAACTGGATACTCTAAGGACACCGTTTTTAGGAAATTATTCCCGATGTCAAAGCTAATAAAATCTGGTTTCTCTTCAAGGGGGAAGTAAAAGCTTTGTTCCCGTTCGTGAACCCTGACTGCGAAAGTCTTGAAATTGACGGTGGAGGATTGTTCAGACGAGGAATCTCGCGTCTCTACATTATTCTCGCTGGGGGAATTTCCTGGGACATAGCCAAAGGCGATGGGAATTTTTAGGTCAAATAAATCGCTACGGCTGCCATTTGTATCGCTGGTGGCTTGAGTTTGAGTAACGGTAACTTTAGCCAACTTGCTATCAGTATCCCAGGAATAAGCAACTTTGAAATCTGGATGACCGCCGCGATAAACGTACTGATCAAATAAAAATAGGAGGTTGCGACCCGTCGCTTTTTCAATTGCCCGTAGCAGGTCAACAGTTTCAACTGTTTTATGGGCGTTGTCCTGAACAAAGGTGTGGATGGCTTTAAAAAATAGCTCGTCTCCCAACTCCGCCCGAATCATGTGATAGACACAAGCACCTTTTTCATAGAGGTGGCGGTCATACAGTTCAATCGCCTCGCGGTAGACGTGAGTGACAATCGGGCGACGGTAACGGCTGCTGTCTTCTACAAGGTAGCTACGAGCTTCATTGAGCAGGTAATAGGCTGCGTCTTGCGAACCGTACTCTTGTTGCGTCCATAGCACTTCTGAGTAAGAAGCCATCCCTTCTTTAATCCAAGCATGAGACCAGTGCTTGATGACGACTAAATCTCCAAACCACTGGTGGGCGAGTTCGTGAGCGACTAAGCTTTCTGTGGTGCGATTATCTAAAGATGCCCGTTTATCCAGCAAGCAGCGGTCGGTTAGCAGCGTGGTGGAGGTGTTCTCCATTCCACCGAAGATGAAGTCATCGACGCACACTTGGGCGTATTTGGGATAGGGGTAGGGATAACCAAATTTTTCACTGAAAAATTCAATCATTTCCGGCGTTTTGCCCATACTACGGCGGGCATCTTCTTCTCTGCCCTTCTCCACATAGTAGGTGACAGGCTTGTCGTTCCATTCATCTTGAATTTCGGCAAAGTCACCCACTGCGAGCGTCATCAGGTAGGTGGGATGAACTTGCTCTTGCAACCAGTGATAAGTTTTGTAGTGGTTATCTTCCTCGGTTTTGATGAGCAATCCGTTGGAGATGGCGACTAGGAGTTTGGGAACTTTGACCCGAATTTCTGAAGTGGCTAACTGTCCGGGATAGTCAAAGCAGGGGAACCAGAAGCGGGAATCCTCATCTTCTCCCTGCGTCCAAACTTGAACGGGTTTATCGGGATAGTGTTTGTTGGGGGAAATAAAGTAGATACCGCGCTGGGGTTTCTCCACCGAGTAGGCGATCGCTATCTCGATCGTTTTTCCCACCTGAGTGGGTGTCTGCATCTGGATGTGCAGTTGTTCGCCATCATAGTCAAAGCTTTGCGGTATTTCGTCAACCTGCACTGACTGAATATTTAGGTTGACGGCATCTAAGGTTAAACGGTCAATCCCACTCCGCACCGGCAGTAAGGTAATGGCGCAAGTACCTCCGACGGTTTGATTAGGAATATCCAGGGCTAAATCCAGGAAAATATGCTCGACTTGTCCGGGTCGATCTGGGTTGTAGTGGGGACGGGCACCGGGCAGTTCAAAGGATTTGTGACCGTTATTTTCTGAATCGAAATAAGTCTGCAACTTCATGGTGAGATTGACCTGTAAGACTCCGAAGTATAGCCGAGAATCAGGGCTAAGGAGGTTATTTCTTTAGGTTAACGCCTTCAGACTGCGTGGACTTCTCTTCTAAGCACGGCGACGCGCGGGGTATCCAAATTTGTAGCGAACACCCAGATGCTTTGTTACTTCAGCCGCGATGATTTTCAAGCTTCACTTAGCGTTGTGTCTACTTGCGCTCTCAAAAAAGTGCTGGCTTGAAGGGCGTGTTTATGCCCATTGGTGTCAACTTGAGAAAAAGCAGAGCGAGAAAGGGTGGGATCGCAGATTCTATCCAAGCGCAAATGCTATATCTCTGCTCTTTTAATCAATCTTTAAATGGTATTTATACTTAGCTTTACCCAGCCTAATGCTCAAGCTTAATCTCGGCACCGTACATTTACTTAAGTACATTTACTGATGAATTTCATATCAACCAAGCTTGAGCCGATTGGTGAGGAAAGCAATATGTGGCGCGTTTTTAAGCTAGCTTTATTAACAACAGCAGCTTTGGCAGTTTTTCCAGTGGGTGAAGCAGCAGCAGCAACTTTGACGGGTGCCCCTCCAATTGTGATTGGACATCGGGGCGCTAGCGGCTACCGTCCCGAACATACGTTAGCAGCCTATGAACTGGCAATTGAGATGGGCGCTGATTTTATTGAACCTGACTTAGTTTCGACAAAAGACGGCGTTCTAATTGCTCGCCATGAAAATGAAATTTCTGGAACGACAGACGTTGCAAATCGCCTAGAATTTGCTAACCGCAAGACAACCAAAACAATTGATGGAAAACCAGTCACCGGATGGTTTACCGAAGATTTTACCTTGGCTGAAATCAAGACTCTCCGGGCGAAAGAGCGTATCCCTGAATTGCGCCCCGGATCGGTTAAATATGATGGTTTGTATGAAATTCCGACTTTGCAAGAAGTTATCGACCTAGCCAAGAAAAAGAGTGCCGAAAAAGGTCGCACGATTGGTATTTATCCGGAAACGAAGCATCCGACCTACTTTGATTCCATCGGATTATCGTTAGAGGAACCTTTGGTAAAAATCCTCAGCGAGAACGGTTACACCGATGCGGATGATGCGGTTTTCATTCAATCCTTTGAAGTTGCAAACTTGAAATTTCTCAAAACACTGACGAATTTGCCGCTGGTTCAGTTGTTTGATGCAAGTACCGCCAAGCCGTATGATTTTGTTGTCAGTGGTGATTCTCGCACCTATGGCGATCTCATAACTTCTTCAGGATTGAATGCGATCGCGCAATATGCAAGCGGAATTGGCCCTTGGAAACGCCTGATTATTCCATCTGAGACGGTCGATAAAAATGGCGATGGTCAACCTGACGATCTCAATGGAGATGGGGTGATTAGCGATGCTGACAAGCCATTGTTACAACCCACATCCCTAATTAGTGACGCCCATGCGGCAGGTTTGCTGGTTCATGCCTACACTTTCCGCAGTGAAGACTTCTTCCTCGCTCCAGACTACAACGGTAACCCAGAGCTGGAGTACGAACAATTCTTTAAATTAGGGATTGATGGCGTCTTTAGCGACTTCCCAGATACCGCTGTTGCAGTTCGCAACCGGATTGCTGGCGATCCCAGCAAAGACGTTCCCGAACCCACAACCTTACTGGCGTTTGGTATTCTCCCAATCGCAGAAATTTTGCGCCGTCGCCAAAATAAATTCAAAAAGGCTTGATTGAGTAGCCGTCTTACACTCGCGCTACTCAGATCACTTTCCTCTATTAGCTTTCCTCTGTAGATGCTGAGCTAAACATCGCCGAACGCATCTATCCGAACACATCTATCCGAACGCACCGATAAAGTCCGCTTCAGCGGGCTTTTTTTATGGCTATTGAGTAATTAGACGGTAAACCCTAGTCACAAGGATCGCGAGATACTTTTGAGTTTCACCAGCAGCATTTAGCGATCGCGTAATTACTCAAGACGCAAGCCATTATCGGACAAGTTACTGGATAATCTTAACGGGAATGTGTACCGAGAGCGATCGCGTTTTCTTTCCCCTGCACCACTGGACACTCCCTATCAGTCTGGGCTAAGACTGTAAGCTGCACTCAATCAACATCTTCTTTCAGCTATGCGCCCTCAACTCGGAATCTTTGCGCTTATCGCTTTCCTAGCTACCATTTCAGCGCCTTTGAACGCGCCTTCCATAACACAGGTGTTAGCACAAACTTCAGAATCCCGCAAAGTAGAAGCTGAACGCCTTTTAGAGCAAGGTATTCAGCAGATTGATAACCGTCAACTTGACAAAGCCTTACAGTCGATACAACAGGCATTGACAATTTATCGAGAACTCAAAGATCGTCAGGGAGAGGGAACCGCTCTAGCAAACCTGGCAAGTATTTACTATTGGGTGCAACAGTACTCTCAATCAATTGATTTCCAACAGCAAAGTTTAGCGATCGCGCGAGAGATTGCAGATCGTCCCTTAGAAGCGAAGAATCTAAGACAATTGGGAAGTACGTACTCGGCGCTGGGACAACATCCCCAAGCAATCGAGTATCTGCAACAAAGTTTAACTCTTGCACGGGGAATTAAAAATCCTAAAAGTGAAGCAGCCGCTCTTGGTATGCTGGCTCTTGCTTATCAACAAATAGGAGACTATCAGAAAGCGATCGATTCTTGGCAACAAGCACTCCCTATTTTTCAGCAACTCAAAGAACGTAGGGCTGAAGGAGCTGCTCTTACATCTATCGGAAGTTACTATCAGTTGCTGGACAACTACCCTGAAGCTCGAAAGTTCTTCCAACAAGGTTTAGTCATTGCCCAAGAACTGAAAGATCGCTCTAGCCAACAGGTAATTCTTGCACTTCTGGGTCATGTTCATGAATCCCTCGCTGAATACTCCCAATCTATTGATAAATATCAACAAAGTTTAGTTATGGCGCGGGAAATGGGGGAATCGGCAATTGAAGTAGAAATTTTGAATAATTTGGGCGGGATTTATGCCAATCTATCAAGATATCAGGAAGCAATTGAATATTATCAGCAAAGCTTAACTATTGCCAAAAAAATTAACGCTCGTCAATCAGAAGCGGGTATTCTGTCTAATTTAGGCACTGTATATAAAAATTTGAACGATTCTCCCCAAGCAATTCGCTATTATCAGCAGAGTTTAGCAATTACCGATGAACCCAATAATCAACAAAGTGCCTTAGAAGTTCGAGAAAAACGGAAATTATATGCCCAAACAATCCTAAACTTAGGAAACATTTATCAAGAAAGTGGCACAACAGATAAAGCAAAAGAATTTTATCAGCAAAGCTTGAAAATAGCCCAAGAAATCAACGATCGGGATTTGCAAGCAGATATCTTAAATTTTTGGGGAATTCTCTCCTATCAAAATCTGGGAGACTACCGGCAAGCCAGTGAATATTATCAACAAAGCTTAGCCTTAGCCAAACAAAATAATAATAAACGCGGGGAAGCAAAAGCGATAGGCAATTTGGGACTCGTTTATAATTCTATGGGCGAGTACGATAAAGCGATTAATTACTTTCAGCAGGATCTCGCAATTTCTCGTGAAATTAAAAATAAACGAGGGGAAGCTATCGCCTTAAACAATTTAGGGCTAACTTTTATGCGTGCGGGTAAGCTATCGGAAGCCGAAACATATTTAAAAAATGGAATCGAAGTATTAGAATCCGTCCGAACCGGATTAGGTAGAAATGATGCTAATAAAGTATCGCTTTTTGAAGATCAAGTCAGCACTTATCGCAATTTGCAACAAGTTTTACTTGCTCAAAATAAAATAGAAGCTGCATTGGAAATTGCTGAACGGGGGAGAGCAAGAGCCTTTGTTGAGCTATTAGCTTCGCGGTTATCTGAAGCATCCGTTCAAGCTACGCTTACCTCACCGAATATCAACAAAATCAAAGAGATTGCCAAGCTTCAGAACGCTACCTTGGTTGAATATTCTATTGTCTACGAAGACATAGATGCCATAGGAAAAAGCTCGCAATCCCAAACATCTGAAATTTATATTTGGGTAGTTAAACCAACCGGCGAAATTGCCTTTCGTAAAGTCAACCTTAAGTCTTTGCGACAGCAAAAAAAGAGTTCTTTGGAAGAGCTTGTTGTCAGCAGCCGCGAATCGATTGGTGTTAGAGGCCGTGGTTTAGGTGTAGAGGCTAAAGTTCCTGGAAGTCAAGCAAAACAAGGTTTTAAGGAACTTCACGAACTACTCATTAAACCCATTGCTGACCTGCTCCCAAAAGACCCAAATGCTCGTGTTATCTTTATTCCACAAAGCGAACTGTTTCTAGTTCCTTTCCCAGCATTGCAAGATGCTTCTGGCAAATACTTAATCGAACAACATACTATCCTCACGGCACCTTCAATTCAGGTACTGGATTTAACAAATCAGCAACAACAGCTTGTAGGAACGCGAAGTTCTACTTCTGTACCAAATCAAGATGTATTGATAGTTGGAAATCCCACAATGCCAAGTGTTCCTGAAAAAATTGGCGATCCGCCAACTCAGTTACCAAGCTTACCGGGTGCAGAACGAGAAGCTTTAGCGATCGCGCCTCTGTTTAAGACTAAAGCTTTCACCGGCTCTGAGGCAACGAAAGCAGCGATTCTGCAACAAATACCTACAGCACGAATCATTCATCTCGCAACGCATGGCTTACTAGATGATATTCGAGGGTTGGGAAGTGCGATCGCGTTGGCTCCATCTGGCAACGATAACGGCTTACTCACCGCTGAAGAAATTCTAGACTTGAGATTCAATGCCGAATTAGTTGTCCTGAGTGCTTGCGACACAGGTAGAGGCAGAATCACTGGTGATGGTGTGATCGGCTTATCTCGCAGCTTAATGAGTGCGGGTGTACCCAGTGTAATTGTGTCCCTCTGGCAAGTGCCAGACGCTCCTACAGCCTCATTGATGACAGAATTTTATCAAAATCTTCAAAAAACGCCCGATAAAGCCGCCGCCCTGCGAAGCGCTATGCTAAGCACCATGAAGCAACATCCAAATCCTAAAGACTGGGGGGCATTCACTTTAATTGGAGAAGCAGAATAATTAAAAATTGAAGAATTTCCAGAAGTTGCACATTGGACGGATGATAGTGTCGCGCAAAGACGCTAAGAAAAACTTTGCATCTTTGCGCGAAACGAAAAAGAAAATCTTTCTTAATGTTGAATTTTTAATTCTGCTTCACCTTGGCAATTACCGTGCGGTGACGATGAGTATTGCGGCTGATTGTCGGCGTAGTGAAACCGGAATCTACTAGCGCTTGTTCAATATTTAACGCAAAATACTCATCTAAATAAGGCTCGGTACTCTTGAGCAATGTCAAGATGTAGGGCGGCATTTTGGTATAAATCTCAGATTGAGGATTCATATCCATAATTGCCAAACAGCCACCGGGACGCAGTACGCGCCGCACTTCTCGGAAAATCTGCATAGTTGCTGACTGAGGCAACTCGTGGCACATCAAAAAGATAGAAACCAAATCGAACGAGGCATCTGGCAAACCTGTAGATTCAGCAGCAGCATGAACCCAGGAAATCGGTTTTTGGCGCTGTTGGGATTGGTACTGGGCAACTGCTAGAAAATAGGGCGACAGATCCAAACCCGTCAGCTTTGCTTGGGGATAAACATCTTGGAGGGCAAACGTACTCATTCCCACACTGCACCCCAAATCTAAAATATCTTGTGGTTGAGTAGCGATTTCGTTTTTGAGAATATCAAGATAACTCTGGCGCAGTCGGGCATCTCCTTGCGCCCCCGCATCAGGCCAAATTCCAGCGTGAACGGCATAAGCCGCAACTTCTACTTCCCAAGCGGCTTCCCAGCTTAAGTTACCACTTTCGTAAGCATGGAACGATCGCAGGTAATATTCTGGGTAAGTCAGTTGGGGGTTTTGTACTTGAGCCAGATGACTTTCCCAGTCGTATTGTGAAAACGTCTGTACTTGCTTTCTCCAAGGCACTCCAATCTTCTCGGCGCGTTTGATCATCATAGAACGCGCTTGCTGCTTGGCTAGATTGGCTAATGGCTTAATCGCTAGCAATCCGTTTACCAAGCGTGAAGATAATCCGAGTTCAGTATTTACTGTGGCAGTCATAAAGTAATAAGTAATGGGTAATGGGTAATAGGTAATGGGTAATAGTAAGTAACAAATGACCTTATGACCAATTACCAATCCTGAATAAAGATGTCTCAGTAGGATGAGCTTTTATCCCACCAAAACTTGAAGGGTGGGCAATGCCCACCCTTCAAGAATATTACCAATTACTCATTCCCCGCGACTTCCTATTTGCCCGTTTTAGGCTTGAGTGCAAGTAACACCTCAACTTGACCCGTTGATGCGTCTGGTTGAGTCACGGTCAAACCAATACCATGCATGGAATTCAGAATTGCAGTGGTTTCAGGCGTGATGGAACTCTTTTGGGCTGGAGGTAGCTGGCGATTCACCAAAGACATGGTTTTGTCCATGTCAAGGTAAAAATAGCCTGCGTTTGGCTTCTGCAAAGACCCCGTGACCGTTTTAAAAGATGTGCTATTGTCCAAAGGCTGGCTGGGCTTGTTTGCCATGACATCGGCGATGGGGCCACCAATCGCCACATACATCGTGTTTTCATCTATCCAACCATGCCCTAAGAAAGCGCCTTGTTGCGGGATTTGCCATTCTGTGACGGTTTTACCCTGAATTTTTCTAGGCGCTACGGCGATTGAATTTCCCTTAGCGATCGCATCCAGTTTGTTGAAGGTGGCTTCAGCCGTTTTGCGATCGCTGGTTTGAAATACCAAAGCTCCACCAAATCCAACGGGTGCTAAGATTCCCTTGGTCGATGGAATCGCCGCGAAAGCAAATTCCCCATCCATCCATCCGAAGATATCTTTATCTAGGTCAAGATTGACGAGTCTGAGTTGCTGTCTTGCCATGTCAAACCCCTGCTGGGCTTGGGGATCGGCTTTGGATTGTTCGACAACCGTTGCCCAAGTTTGGCTGATTCCATTTCCAGCGATGAGGGCAATTGTCTCAGCCGGAAGTTGAGACGCGACTTTGCCAGGAGAAGCCTTGTACTGAACTTTCATTACCGAGGGATCTACCTTTGCGATCGCCTTCATCCTCACACCGGCATTATCAATCCCAACACCCATCACCACCGACTGCACAGCCTTTAACTGCTTTAGGGTTTCTGGAGGAAGCGGGGGCGTATTCGGATTATTTGCCAGTGCTTGCTGCACCGTCCCCGCATAATCGGGGATATAGAATTGAGCGATGGAGTTTTGTACGTCTACACCCTTAGTCAGAAGGCTGGCTGCACCTGCTTTGCTAGCAAATGAAGGTTGTCCTTTAAAGGTATCAATGGCGAGTTGCACTGCTTCTTTTTCATCGGACATCACTAAATGACTGTCTAACAAAGCCGTGTAGGTTTTGCCACTTTTATCTGTGGTTTCCTCTATTTTGATGCCTTTGTAATCTATTTGTTTGGTTCCAGCTTTCTTGGCTTTCAGCTTATTTGCAAAACTTAAAGCACTTACTTTGTCTTTGACGCCAACCACCATCAACATCCGGACTTCCGGTGACGATTTTGGGGGTGTCGCTTGTGCCGGTTTTACAGTCGGTGATGGCAGAACAGCAAACATCACGCTACCCAGCCAAGGCTTAACATCTTTTTCATAATTGATGTTGGATTCAGTCAACATCTCTTTGTTGAAATCCTTCAGCCCTTTATCAACCAATTTTTGGGCTTCCGGAGTCCCAAACTGTTGCAATTGCGCCCAGTTTTTCGGATCGGTGGAGACAAAACCCGCCATTAATGCTTCATCCGGCACCACTTTGGCACTTGCAAGAGGGCTGGTCGCATCGCTAAAAGAACCCTTCAAGTAAAGATAAGTACCGATGCCTCCGGCTACTACAACGGCAGTGCCAACAATAATAGGAACTATACGATTTGGTCTTCTTTCAGACATTTAAATTTTTCCTTAGATTATTACTGCTTGTGATTGTTATCGATACATCCACAAATGGCATTGTGGATTTTGCGGATTTAGCGGGAATCGCTGTAAGGAAAATTCGTAATTTTGCTTAGTCACGATTCCTACTAAAAGGATTGTTATTGGAATACTTCAACCTGATTTGGCTAAACTCCGCAAACCAGAAATATGAAGTTTAAATACAAAAATTGCCTGCTGGTACGAGGTGAGAGGTTTCGGGTCAGATAAGGCTAAGCGATCGCGCTTTAAAACTCTTTCAACAATAAATTGCCCAGGAAAATCAAGATCCTCCCCTCTTTCACTGAGTAGGGGCATAAACACGCCCCTACTAAATGTCGCAATGCCTCGATATTTTCTTTGACTGTATGAAACCCCCCTGGCTCTCGAAAAGCGGAGAGGGAGCTGGGGGCGAGGTTCCGGTTGTGTTGAAATCCATTGAGAGCCGTTCTATATCTGGTGATGGCAGTTAGACTAAAAGCGGAAACGATAGAGTTTTAAGTAGGGATGGATGCCGTGGAAGTGACACAGGCAGTCAAGCAGCGGGTACAGGAACTGCGACAGTTGTTGGACAAAGCCAGTTATGCCTACTATGTCCAGGATGCTCCCATCATGGAGGATGCCATCTATGACCGGCTGTATCGGGAACTGCAAGACTTAGAAGCCCAGTATCCAGAACTGGTAACACCGGACAGCATCACTCAGCGCGTGGGTGAGAAACCGGCAACTCAGTTTTCCTCGGTGCGGCACAATATCCCTCTCTATAGTTTGGAAAATGCCTTTAATATTCAGGAATTTGCCAAATGGCAGGAACGCTGGCGGCGACAAGTTCCCGAACTCAATACTTTTGAATATGTCGCGGAGTTGAAAATTGACGGTTCTGCGATCGCTCTCACCTATGAAAATGGCATCTTGGTGAGAGGGACGACGCGGGGGGATGGCATCGCGGGGGAAGATATTACTCAGAATGTGCGGACAATTCGCGCTATTCCCTTGCGATTGAATTTAGAAAGCCCTCCCACTCACGTAGAAGTTCGCGGCGAGGCGTTTTTAGGCTTAGATGTGTTTAAGCAAATTAATCAGGAACGGCAGCAAGCTGGCGAGCAGTTATTTGCCAATCCTCGCAATGCAGCGGCGGGAACCTTGCGGCAATTAGACTCTCGGATTGTGGCAAAGCGGCGGCTAGATTTCTTTGCCTATACGTTGCAAATTCCTGGGAAGCATGATGCCGAGGTTGCCCGAACTCAGTGGGAATCGTTGGAATTGCTGCAACAAATGGGATTTAAGGTGAATCCCAATCGCAAGCTTTGCCAGTCTTTAGAAGATGTTCGGGATTATTATGACGAGTGGAATACGGGGCGATTAAATCTACCCTATATGACCGATGGGGTCGTCGTGAAGCTAAATTCGATTCCGCTTCAGGAACAGTTGGGATTTACGCAAAAGTTTCCCCGCTGGGCAGTCGCGCTGAAATATGCAGCAGAAGAGGCACCCACCCGTGTTGAAAATATTTCTATCAATGTCGGGCGAACGGGGGCGCTGACGCCGTTGGCAGAGTTGCAGCCAGTGCAATTAGCTGGGACAACCGTACAAAGAGCCACATTGCACAATATTGATTATGTGCGATCGCTCGATATTCGGATTGGCGATACGGTGATTATCCACAAAGCCGGGGAAATCATTCCCGAAGTGGTGCGCGTACTGCCAGAACTCCGCCCAGAGGGGACTCAATCCTTCCAAATGCCCACCTGTTGCCCGGTGTGCAATCAGCCAGTGGTAAAGCCCGTTGATGAGGCGGTGACGCGCTGCGTGAATGCTTCTTGTCCCGCCATCCTCAAAGGGGCGCTGGTTCACTGGGCAAGCCGTAATGCACTGGATATTAACGGCATGGGCGAAAAATTAATGCACCAGTTGGTGGATAAAGGAGTGGTGAATTCGGTTGCAGATTTATACGATTTAACCGCTGATAGGTTGGGAACTTTGGAACGGATGGGTAAGAAGTTAGCCCAGAAATTGGTGGATGCGATCGCGCACTCAAAAACTCAGCCTTGGTCGCGGGTATTATACGGTTTGGGGATTCGTCACGTCGGCAGCGTCAATGCCCAAACCTTAACTCAAAAATTCACCACCGTTGAGCAACTAGCTGGCGCATCCGCAGCGAATATTGAAGCAGTGTACGGTATTGGCCCAGAAATTGCCCACGCTGTTTATGATTGGTTCCAAGTTCCGGCGAATCAGGCGTTAATTGACAGACTGAAAGCCGCGGGTTTGCAACTCGCCGCTGAGATAGAAACCCCATCCGTAGAAAGTAGAAGCGTTCCCTCGCCCCTACAAGGCAAAACCTTTGTAATTACTGGCACGCTGCCGACTCTGAAGCGCGACGAGGCGAAAGCGTTGATTGAGAAAGCTGGTGGTAAAGTTACGGGTTCCATCAGCACCAAAACCGACTACTTACTGGTTGGGGAAGATGCCGGTTCCAAGTTAGAAAAGGCTGAAGCGTTGGGAATCACCCAACTGAGTGAAGCCGAACTGCTGGAAATCGTCGAAGATTAGATGTCAACAGCAAACACACAAAGGAAAGATTGTAGGAGCGTGCGGCACAAAACGTATCGCTCCTTTTCCCTTTTTATCAGAATATACCAATGCCACTTCACGCTAGTTCCGGTAGATGGCGATTAGGGCTAGCCTTATCGCTTGTGACTGTATTTTTGTGGGGAATTCTGCCCATTGCCCTGACGGTAACGCTACAGGTACTCGATGTTTACACCGTCACTTGGTTTCGCTTTTTAGTATCGTTTGGATTGTTAGCCATTTATTTAGCCGCACGACGGCAACTTCCACCTGTCGAAAAATTGCGTTCAACGCCACTTGGATTGTTAGCGATCGCTATTATATTCTTGGCAATTAACTATATCCTTTTCCTACAAGGTTTACACCAAACTTCACCCGCTAACGCCCAAGTTCTCATTCAACTCGCTCCAGTTTTAATGGGTTTAGGAGGATTGGTTGTTTTCAAAGAAAGTTATACTCTGCGGCAATGGATAGGTTTAAGCGTACTCACTCTAGGATTTGCCCTATTCTTTCACGAACAATTAACTAATTTAATTACAGCACAAGGTAAATATTTAATCGGATGCGGGCTAATTTTTTTTGCAGCAGTAACCTGGGCAATTTATGCTTTAGCACAAAAGCAACTTCTACAAAGATTACCCTCTTCAAATATCATGCTGCTGATCTATGGTGGCTGTGCTATTTTGTTTAGCCCTTTTGCGGCACCTCAACCCATTTTGACGCTGAATCCTTTACATTTAGGAATGCTGCTTTTCTGTGCTTTAAATACCATCATCGCTTACGGTGCTTTTGCGGAATCTTTGGAACATTGGGAAGCATCGCGAGTAAGTGCAGTCTTAGCAACAACTCCCATTGTCACCTTAATCTCTGTATCAGCGGTGTCAATGTTTCTGCCCACCCTCATTGCACCGGAACGCCTGACTGTTTTAGGAGTGGTAGGGGCGATTTTTGTAATATCTGGCTCTATTGCGATCGCTTTAGGAAAAGCTCGTTGAATACATAATCAAGCGAAATAAAAAGAGCGATCGCCCTTTTTATTTCGCTCTTTCCCTCAATATCTCTGCTATGGCTTAATCAAACGCCTAGTTTGTGTTGCATGGCGATAGTTAGCCATCAGTTTTTCTCGCTGTTGATATGGATAATACATGATGGCAGCTAAGGATAAACTGGTTCCCAGTAAGGATAAAAACAGAAAGAAATTGAAGAATCCGACATTGAATCCTGTCCCTAAGCTCATGCCGAAACCTGTTATTAAAAGTGCGCTGCCAATGGCAATCTTTTCAGGAAATCCCCTTTCTTTATAATTTTTAATGACTGCCCCATTTAGGAAGCCAATTACTAGACCTGCCAAGGTTCCCAAGGCAGTAATCGCCGCCGGTAAGAACCCTGATGACAACAAAACAACTAACATTGTCACAGTGGTCAACCAAGCTGCAATCTTTATGCCTAGCACAGTTCTGATGCCAACTGCTGCCAGTAGAGTTCCGGCGCTAAACCAAGCCAAAAATACCGCGATTACTCCAACTTCAAAAATTGCTACAGATGTCCAAGAGGTAAATTTGAATAGAATTGCTACCATCCAAGCGATCGCACCTGTCCAAAATCCAGTCATTGCTAAAGCAATTCCTAATAGCAAAGCCATTGAAATATAAGGCGGCTTTGGAGTTTCAAGCAGAGTTGTGCGAACTGTAATCGTGAGCGGGTAAGTTTCTGGGGAAGAATTGGTGTGTAATAAAATCTGACGACTATAGGTTTTATCTGCCATCAACTTATTCGTATTTACGGTAATTTTGCAATCAGCATGATTACCCTTAAATGTGGCTGGTTCAAAGGAAATCCAAGCATGAGAATTGGAATAGCGCGGATCGCTGTCGTGGGGGGCTACTTCCCAAGTCCCTTCTAGCAAAGTGTCCGGAACGGAATTATTAACACTAACGGTTTGAGTTAATTTTTCGCCTAGTTGTGTTGTTTTTAATTCCAGAGCCAGTTGGCTAAATTTAACTTCCGGTAAGCGATTAACATAAATCGGCTTGAGAGCTTCCAAAGCAGCCGTAGCATTGGGGAAACGGTCTTTTGCTTTGGGTTCGACCATTTTTGAGAGCCAATCCACAAAACGCAGGCTCAGCTTGGGAAGCAGCGGCTTGAAATTAAGCCGACCATCTTCATCAAATAAGGTGTCAATTGCTGTTGAGTTTGTCCCAGTTAACAAGCAAATGAGTGTTGCGCCTAAACCATATAAATCGGTTGCTTCGTTTAGCTGGCGGTTGTATATCTGTTCGGGTGCCATAAACCCAAATGTCCCGGCGGCGACGCTGCTCATTGCCATTTCCCCACTGCCAATTCGAGCTAAGCCAAAATCCACCAAATAAACATTTAGTTGTTCGTCTACGAGGATATTTTCAGGTTTAACATCCCGATGAATTACAGATGGAATGCGATTTTGTAAATAAACAAGAATCTCTAGGACAGAAACAGCAATTTTCTGGATGTCATCCGGGTCAAAACTGCGCGGAGAGGATAAAGGCAGGGCGTCTTTATGCTCCTGCACCATACAAAAGCCAGATGGGGTTTCAAAAGAATCGAGATAACGGGGAATTCCCGGATGATCGAGTCCTCGCAAGACTTGAATCTCGCGCTCGTAAGCTTTAAAACCCGACCATTCAGACCCAACTTGGGCAAATAGAAATCGCTTCAGGATGACTGACTGTTCTGTGACGTTATCCTTTGCCAGATAAGTGATGCGACCCCCGGCGCGATTGCGCCCAAGTTCTCGAATGGTCTGATAGCGGGGACGAGGAGTAGAAGCGTGTGAGGAGTTGCTCATGACAGCAAACAATGCAGGTAGATGGCGTCTATTCTAGGCGATCGCTTTCCTTCCCTTGTTCTCCTTCGCGCCTTCTGCGCCTAGAACGGTTCAAACCTCCACTAACGCTAACTCCTCTTCTTCAACCTCGTGCCATGTGGAATTCGCCAGTCGTTCAATTGCCCGATCGATCGTCTCCAACCCCTGCTCAAGGTTTTCGATCACCGCTAGATGTCCGCGCAACTCCGCAGCACCAGCAAAACCCTTGGCATACCAAGTCATGTGCTTGCGAGCTTGCCGAATTCCGCGATCGCCTTTATATTCCCACAAAGCTTGCAAATGTTCTTTGGCACATTCCAACCGTTGTATCGGCGTTGGCGGCGTCTTTTCTTGCCCAGTTTTCAAGAAATAGTCAATTTCTCCCACTAAAAAGGGATAACCCAGAGTTCCCCGCGAACACATCACCCCATCCGCGCCGGTTTGCTCCAAACACTTCACTGCCGCCTCCACGGAAAACATATCGCCATTGGCAATCACTGGAATTGACAGAATTTCCTTGACTTTACCAATCCACTCCCACTTGGCAGGGCCGGTGTAACCTTGGGAACGAGTGCGACCGTGGACTGTAATCATTTGCGCCCCCGCATCTTCCATGCGCTTGGCAAAGTCCAGAATATTGATTTCCTTATCTGTCCAACCGATGCGGGTTTTCACCGTTACCGGCACATTCACCGCCTTCACGACCGCTCGGACAATTGCCTCAGCGACTTCTGGTTGCCGCAATAACGAAGAACCGCCACCATTTTTGGTAATTTTGTTGACCGGGCATCCCATGTTGATATCAACCGTATCAGCGCCCTCTTTCACAGCCATTACAGCCGCTTCTGCCAAGAAATCGGGGCGACAGTCAAACAACTGAATGCTAATCGGTCTTTCGTTCGGATCTACCTCCATAATCTTGGGGAGTTCCTTCACGTAATGGAGTCCCGTCGCGTTCACCATCTCGGTGTACATCATCGAGTCAGGTGCATGGCGACGCACCAAGCGACGAAACACCATATCGGTAACGCCAGAAAGGGGCGATTGTAAAACCCGGCTTTTGACTTCAAAAGAGCCAATTTTCAGAGGTGTCGAGAGTCGGGATTGCAGAGTAGGAGAAAGAGTAACCATAGGTTCTATCGCGGTCAACCGGGCTTTTTCATTTTACGAGCGATCGCTGTTGAACCATTTGATTATGGCGATCGCCCCGATCTCTATTGTGAATTGCGATCGCTTACGATAAGGGCACCTGAGCGCCACTGGCATCTGAAGTTGCTTCCTCATCCCATCGGTTGCCCAGTGTTTCTAAGCGATCGCGGTACTCGATGCGGCTGACCCATTCTTCGGGCCATGCTGCCATTCCTAAATAGGCTCCGGCGAAAGCACCCGTGAGGCAGGCAATAGAGTCCGAATCGCCTACGGTGAGTGCCGCACGCCGGAGCGCCGCCACTGGCTCTTCAGGAAACAGTAGAAAGCACAGTAGACCTGTGGCAAAGGCTTCTTCTGCGATCCATCCTTCCCCCGTCGCCAAACAGGGGTCTGCATCCCGGTTCGGGTTTGCCAAGGCGGCATCCAGACGGTCAAGGATGGACAAACATTCATCCCACCCACGGGTAATAAATTCCTCTGGTGTATTGATAGAGGGACGTTCCCAGAGCAACCCCAACCAGTCGGCGTGGTAGATCGAGCGTTGCTCCTCAGCATAGGCGCGAAGTCGCGAAGGCAACCCTTCGGGATTGGCACCCGCAACCAGGTCAGCGATCGCTCTTGCCGTTAAATCCGAGGCGGCAAGAGCGGTGGGATGCCCGTGGGTCAAAGCTGCCTGGAACTGAGCGATCGCAGCGCGGGTCGTTTCGTTCAAATTCTTGACGAGTCCCACGGGTGCTACCCGCATATTGGCTCCACAACCCTTTGAGTTTGCCACCGTTGCCTGCTGCCACGGCAGGTCAGTCGCCAAGTTAGCGCAGGCATTCAGACAAGTTCTTCCGGGTGCCCGGTTATTGTCAGGACTGTCCCACCAGTCGATGAAGGCGCGGCGTAGCAGCGGCTCTAGGCTCTCAGCACCCAAAGGCGGTATTACTTCCAAAAGTGCCTCTCCAACCGCTAAAGTCATCTGCGTGTCATCTGTAACGCGACCCGGATTGCCCATTGGTTGCTGCGGCCCTTGGGGTGGGAAGCGGCGCAGGATCTCCTCAACATTGAGAAACTCAGTTACAGCACCGAGCGCGTCACCAAAAGCTAAGCCAAACAGGCATCCAGAAGCACGGCGCATAGATAGTACAACTCTTCTTTTTTATGAATTCCGAACGATGGATCGAAAATCGCATCCTTTGTAATACATATAATACAAACTTTTAGAACGAACAGGATGATGAATGATTTAAGCGGTGTTTCTAGAGACTCCAACGAGCCAAACGCGATCGCCTTGACCTCCTCTAGACGGCAAATACACCTATTTAATTACGGCTTGCCCCCATACCTAAAGCCCCTGATTTCCTTACAGTAGACACAGTGAAAGCAATCAGCAGATGTTAAGTGATTGAGCCAAAGGGGATGCCTCCTGAAGGTTAACCGTCCTTCCTCAGGTTCGGAAAACCCCACAACACCAGAGTGGCTAATCCCGCACACTATATAGATCGGTACGCACGCACCAATGGTTATTAAATCTGGAAAGAGCTGCTGATTTAACCCGGTTGGTTCAATTTGTAGTTCCGTATCCGCCCTCAAAAGTTTTTGTAGTTATTAGGAAGCCGAAATACCCCTATGGCAAAAGTAGTTGGAATTGACTTAGGTACGACAAACTCCTGCGTAGCAGTGATGGAAGGTGGTAAACCCACCGTGATCGCCAACGCAGAAGGTTTTCGGACAACCCCCTCTGTCGTAGCATTTGCCAAGAATGGCGATCGCTTAGTGGGTCAAATCGCCAAGCGTCAATCGGTGATGAACCCCGAAAACACCTTCTATTCGGTCAAGCGTTTTATCGGACGCAAATTTGAAGAAATCACCCACGAAGCCACCGAAGTTTCTTACAAAGTGCTGCGCGACAGCAACGGCAACGTTAAGCTAGACTGCCCCGCTCAGAGCAAGCAGTTTGCACCAGAAGAAATTTCTGCCCAAGTGCTTCGCAAGCTGGTGGATGATGCCAGCAAGTACCTTGGAGAGACCGTTACCCAAGCTGTAATCACCGTTCCCGCTTACTTCAACGACTCCCAGCGCCAAGCTACCAAAGATGCTGGTAAGATTGCCGGGATTGATGTAATGCGGATTATCAACGAGCCGACCGCCGCTTCCTTGGCGTACGGACTCGAAAGAAAGGCCAACGAAACCATTCTGGTATTTGACCTGGGTGGCGGTACCTTCGACGTATCCATCCTGGAAATGGGCGATGGCGTGTTTGAAGTGTTAGCGACCTCTGGTGACACTCACCTGGGTGGTGACGACTTCGACAAGAAAATCGTTGACTACTTAGCCGAAGAATTCAGAAAATCTGAAGGCATTGACCTCCGTAAAGACCGTCAAGCCCTCCAGCGCCTCACCGAAGCCGCTGAAAAAGCCAAGATTGAGTTATCTAGCGTTACCCAAGCGGAAATCAACCTGCCATTTATCACCGCTACCCAGGATGGTCCAAAGCACCTGGATATGACCCTGACTCGCGCTCAGTTTGAAGGACTCTGCGCTGACTTGATCGATCGCTGCCGCATTCCTGTAGAGAACGCCCTGCGCGACGCCAAGCAAGACAAGAGTGCAATTAATGAAGTCGTGCTGGTCGGTGGTTCTACCCGGATTCCTGCCGTACAAGAACTGGTGAAGCGGGTTTTGGGCAAAGAACCCAATCAAACCGTCAACCCGGATGAAGTGGTAGCTATCGGTGCCGCAATTCAAGCCGGTGTCCTCACAGGTGAAGCTGGAACTGAAGGACTGTTGCTACTCGACGTTACCCCGCTGTCTTTGGGTGTGGAAACCCTTGGCGGCGTGATGACCAAGATTATCCCCCGCAACACCACGATTCCTACCAAGAAGTCTGAGGTCTTCTCTACTGCTGTAGATAATCAGACCAACGTAGAAATCAAGATTCTGCAAGGCGAACGGGAGATGGCGGCGAACAACAAAGAGTTGGGGATCTTCCGTCTGGATGGGATTCCTCTGGCTCCTCGTGGAATGCCACAAATTGAAGTTACCTTCGATATTGACGCCAACGGTATCCTGAACGTCACAGCTAAGGATCGCGGTACTGGTAAAGAGCAATCAATCAGCATCACGGGTGCTTCCACCCTGCCCCAAAACGAAGTGGAGCGGATGGTTAAGGAAGCCGAACAAAATGCCTCCACTGACCGGGAGCGTCGTGAGAAGATTGACCGCAAGAACCAAGCTGACTCCCTCGTTTACCAAGCTGAGAAGCAAATGGCTGACTTGGGTGACAAGGTTCCCGCTGCTGACAAGAGCAAGGTCGATGGATTGGTCAAAGACCTGCGCGATGCGATCGCTAAGGAAGACGATGAGCGCATCAAGACGCTCACCACAGAGCTACAGCAGGCTCTCTACACCATCGGCACGAACATCTATCAACAAGCAGGCGGCGCAGGTGCAGCTCCTGGCGATGGCACCGGCACCCCTGGTGGTGGTGGTTCCAGTCAGTCCACTGGTACTGGGGATGATGTAATTGATGCTGATTTTACGGAAAGCAAGTAATTAGCTAAGTGCTAAGTGCTAAGTGCTAATTGCTAATAAGGGTTGATGAATTGCTTTTGGGCGCTCATCAGCCCTTTTTTTGACAAAAAGACGCAGGGTTACTTTCTGCTTGTGTCAAAAAGACCCGCTTCTGCGGAGCGGGTCTAGTCTAAGATGCTAGGTTTCGTGTCTCAACCCAGCCTACTACTGCTTTGCGTCAACTTTTGCGTTAGCGAAGCGGCGCGACAGCGCTACCTTTGCGTTTAAAACAGATAAAATTATCTGTACTATTCCACGGGGAAGGCACCAGGTTGTACTTGGACAGTTTCAGTCCGACCGCTACGGTTGACCTCTACTTCTAATCTGGAGCCGACGCTACTTGCTTCTACCCGTTCTTGCACTTGATCGGCACTTGCGACCGCTTGACCGCCAACTTTCTGGATCACATCTCCTGCACGCAAGCCAGCGCGTTCTGCGGGAGAGTTTTTGACCACCCGAACGATGACAACGCCTTTATCCTGCGTAACTTTGAAGCCTGCCTCATTGTCTTTGTTAATGTCGTCTTTTAGTTCCGGCGTCAGCGTTACCATTTGAATTCCCATGTAGGGATGCTCGACGCGACCTTTGCTAAATAGCTGATTGGCGACTCGTTCGGCGGTTTCAATCGGGATGGCAAAACCGAGTCCCTGAGCATTTGCCCGAATGGCTGTATTAATCCCAATCACTTCACCCCTGGCATTTAGCAAGGGACCTCCGGAATTACCGGGGTTGATAGCGGCATCGGTTTGGATAAATCTGACTCGCTTATCCGGGACACCTACCTGCGAACTGGAACGACCCGTCGCGCTGACGATACCCACCGTCACCGTGTTATCTAGACCGAGGGGATTGCCAATTGCGATCGCCCACTGTCCCGGTATTAAGTTATTCGAGTCTCCCAAGCGTACCGTCGGCAACTTTGTCGCATCAATTTTGACAACTGCCACATCCGTAACCGGATCGGCTCCCACAACTTGACCCTCCATCGTCCGACCATCTTTGAGCGTCACCTTGACCTTATCTGACCCCGCGACAACGTGGGCATTTGTCATTAAGCGACCATCAGCACTGAGAATGAAGCCAGATCCGGTACCTCGTTCCACCCGTTCTTCCGGAACCGGCGTTTCATTCCCAAAAAATCGTCGGAAAAACGGGCTTCTGAAAGTATCTGGAATGTCCTGCGATACGGTACGAGCCGCATCAATTCGCACGACAGCAGGGCCAACTTTTTCGGCTGCTTCGGCAATAAAATTCAGGTTCTCTTGGGGAGCGCGATTCTGGGGCGGGGAGATTTGCTGTAGCGCGGCTGGAATCGCTGATGGGATTCTGCCTTCGACACTGGGGTTGTCTGCTGCGAAATGGCGACTGGCATATATTCCTGCACCACCGCCGATAGCCAGCAAAGCTAGATAAGTGGTCAGCTGTTTGACAAGTAAACTCATGGTCTTTGGGCTGAAGGACAGCAATACAGGTAATAATTCCACTCTAATCAAAAAATGCTGTGGATGAGCAGCATTTGGGTAGAGTTTTAACTGGGTTTCAAGATATTGGGGTGCCCAAGAGGAGGCACAAACAGCGCATCAGAGTGCATACGCGATCGCTTGGTTTGTCGCGTTGGCGTCACCACTACCCCAGGATACAGCCAACACTGGACACGCCCGATTCCCTGGGCTAAGACAGTGTAAACACTGTCCGTACATCTACTTACCTTGTCAGCCATGCAACTCCAGAAAATCAGCCTTACCGGGGTGCAAAATCTTGTACCCTTACTGATTACTTTTGTGGCAACTGTCTTAACCCCTTTCCCAGGGAAGACGGCTGAAATTTTCCCTGGCTCTCAGGTGTTGGCACAAACTCCAGAGGCTCCAGCGACCGTCAATCCAATCAATATCGAACAAATTCGACAAGTTGCTAAGGAACACAACGCTACACTCGTTGAATACTCAATTAATTACGAGACGTTCCCCGTTCAAGGAAAAGAACAAACCCAGGAATCAGAACTGCTGATTTGGGTGGTTCAACCCACAGGTGAAATCACCTTACGACGGGTTGACCTGAGACCGTTGTGGCAGAAGCAAAATACCTCTCTCTCAGAGTTGGTGAGTAGTAGTCGTGCGGCGATGGGGATTGGGAGTGCTGCAAATAAGAGTGGCATCTTCGTAACGACAAAACAGGACAATCGCCCAAGCAAGCAGTTACAGCAACTTCATCAGCTGCTCGTTGAGCCGATTGCCGAATTGTTGCCAAAAGCTCCGAACGCTCGTGTCGCCTTTATCCCGCAAAAATCTCTGTTTCTGCTTCCCTTCGCAGCGCTGCAAGATAAACAAGGCAAATACCTGATCGAGCGACACGCAATTTTTACCGCTCCCTCAATTCAGGCGCTGGCTTTACTTTACAAGCATCGACAGCGAATCCAAGGGATTGCCAAGGATGTGCTGGTGGTGGGGAATCCGACGATGCCCCGCGTTCCTCCCAAGATAGGACAAAAGCCGGTGTTGTTACAGCAACTGCCCGGAGCGGAACAGGAAGCAAACGCGATCGCGAATCTCTTCAATACCCAAGCGCTTACCGGCGACGCAGCAACTGAGACCGCGATTGTGCAGCAAATGCCCCAAGCGCGAATTATTCATCTCGCAACGACTGGGTTAATCGATGAGGAGGAGGCATTGAGAAATGCGATCGCTTTGGCTCCCTCTAACACCGATGATGGGTTGCTGACAGCAGAAGAAATCCTGAATTTGAAGCTAAACGCTGAGTTAGTTGTCCTGAGCGCCTGTGATGCGGGTTTGGGTCGCATTACCGAAGATGGCGTGATTGGGCTAACGCGCTCTTTTCTAGCAGCGGGAGTTCCCAGCGCGATCGCTCCCCTAGGGTTGATATCGGATGAGCCGACTGCCTTTCTAATGACCGAGTTTTATAAAAATCTGCAATCGAATCCCGATAAAGCAGTTGCACTGCAAAACGCCATGCTAGCGACGATGAAACAGCACCCCAACCCAATAAACTGGGCGGCTTTCATCCTCATCGGCGAACCGTAGAGACAGCGCCTCTGTGCCTATCTTCATCCCAGCTATTTGACAACTCAGTTCATTTACCTAGCCAACTATGCATTCTCGTAGAATCAGTCTAATCGCCTTCATCGCCTTTGTTGCCTCCGTCTCGGCACCTTTAGCTGCCAATTTTCCAGCACCTTTAAGAGCGCCACGGGTGTTAGCTCAAACCCAAGCTGACCGGAAAGCGAAAGCCGACCGACTGCTAGATCAAGGGATTCACCAGTATCAGATCGGTCAATTTGAGGCAGCATTACAGTCTTGGCAACAGGCACTGATTATCTATCGAGAAATTAAAGACCGCGAGGGTGAGGGAGCAGCACTGGGAAATCTAGGAGTTGCTTACGATTCCCTGGGGGACTATGCCAAGGCCATTGAGTACCAACAGCAGCATTTGGCGATCGCGCGGGAGATTAAAGACCGCCAAAGTGAGGGAGCAGCTCTGGGAAATCTGGGAGTTGCTTACCTTAACCTGGGGGACTATGCCAAGGCGATTGAGTACCAACAACAGCATTTGGCGAGCGCACGGGAGATTAAAGACCGCCAAATTGAGGGGACAGCACTGGGAAATCTGGGAGTTGCTTACCGTTCCCTGGGGGACTATGCCAAGGCCATTGAGTACCAACAGCAGCATTTGGCGATCGCGCGGGAGATTAAAGACCGCCAGGGTGAGGGGAAAGCTCTGGGAAATCTGGGACTTGCTTACCTTGACCTGAGGGACTATGCCAAGGCGATTGAGTACTCCCAGCAGGTGTTGGCGATCGCACGGGAGATTAAAGACCGCCAAAGTGAGGGGACAGCTCTGGAAAATCTGGGAGTTGCTCTCTACAAATCTGGCAATCTTGCGGCAGCAGAGAAAACTCTAATCGATGGAATGGAGGTTAGGGAATCTCTCCGAGAAAGATTAGGCAGCGACGATGCCAATAAAGTTTCAATTTTCGAGCAGCAAGTTCGCACCTATCGCACTTTACAACAAGTCCTGATTGCTCAGAATAAGACCGATGCAGCACTGGAAATTGCCGAACGGGGTCGGGCACGGGCGTTTGTGGAGTTGCTGTCGAGGCGATTATCCCCGAACTCTGTAGAGACGTTACCGGCAAAGTATCTACAGCCGACAATTTCACAGATTCAACAAATTGCCAAAACTCAAAATGCCACCCTCGTTCAATATTCGATTATTTACAATGAGTTCAAAGTTCAAGGTAAACAACAAACCAAGGAATCAGAACTTTTTATTTGGATTATCAAACCCACAGGTGAAGTGACATTTGGTCGCAGTGACCTCAAACCCTTGTGGCAAAAAGAGAATTCTTCTCTACAAAACCTTGTTACCAACACCCGTCAATCAATGGGCGTAAGGGGACGTGGTGGCATTGAAGTAGCGCTAATAGAGGAAGAAAGGCCAACTAAAAGATTACAGCATCTGCATCAATTACTGATAGAACCGATTGCCAAAGAGCTGCCAACCGATCCGAATGCTCGTGTAATTTTTATCCCTCAAACAGAACTATTCCTAGTCCCCTTCCCAGCTCTCCAAGATGCTTCTGGCAAATACCTGATTGAAAAACATACGATTCTCACGGCTCCTTCAATTCAAGTGCTGGATTTAACTCATCAGCAAAGGCAACGTGTAGAGAAGCAATCAATCGCATCTCTACAAGGGGCATTGGTAGTGGGCAATCCGACAATGCCCAAAGTGGTGCTGAACCCTGGAGAATCAGCGCAACCGTTATCTAATTTGCCGTGGGCGGAACAGGAAGCCAAAGATATTGCTAAATTACTCAAAACTCAAGCAATTACTGGTAGCCAAGCCACCAAAGTCGCGATCGCGCAAGCATTGCCTAAAGCGCGAATCATTCATCTAGCTACTCATGGCTTACTAGATGATTACCGGGGATTGGGAAGTGCGATCGCTCTCACTCCATCTAACAACGACGACGGGTTGCTCACTGCTGAAGAAATCCTTAATCTAAAATTGAATGCTGAATTAGTGGTTCTCAGTGCTTGCGACACCGGACGAGGACGCATCACTGGGGATGGTGTCATCGGTTTATCTCGTTCTTTAATTTCCGCTGGGGTGCCTAGCGTAGTGGTCTCCCTGTGGCAAGTCCCGGATAATTCGACTGCTTTTTTGATGACGGAGTTTTATAAAAATCTTCAGCAAAAGGCTGATAAAGCTACGGCATTGCGAAATGCGATGCTGACAACCATGAAACAGCAACAATATTCAGATCCCTTGCAGTGGGCGGCATTTACTTTGATTGGCGAAGCTGAATAAGGCAATATTCATCTGAGCGCTTGACAAAAATTTGTTAGAGAATTTATTTCTAACTAACGTGAGTTCGGGATAAGGAGGGGTGGAACAGATACAGTTGAAAGTACCTAATTCTCAACGCATCTCACCACCCCATGCTTAGTTTAGAATCCTTGTTTTGTCATGTCGAT